>JABINT010000170.1 GCA_018698075.1 Acidiferrobacteraceae bacterium | reverse complement strand
GGCTCAAGACCGTTCGCCTTGGCGTAATCGGACGAGCAGACCAGCGTCGCCGCCGCGCCATCGGTCAGTGGTGATGCGGTGCCGGCGGTTACGCTACCGTTCTCATCGAAAGCCAGGTTCAGGCCGGCCAACCCTTCAAGGTCGGTAGTCGGACGCAGACAGCCATCAGCATCAATGGTGCTGCCATTAACCTCAATCGGCACTATCTCGTCAGCCAGCCGGCCTTGTGACTGTGCGTCACCGGCCTTTTGCTGGCTTGCGACAGCGAAGGCTTCCTGCTCCTCTCGACTGATCTGATACTCACGGCCGACGTTCTCGGCAGTCTCACCCATGGACATATAGGCAGCCGGCATGCTTTGGCACAGTGCGGGATTCGGCATAGGGTTAAAGCCTGACATGGGTATACGACTCATGGATTCGACTCCGGCGCATATAAAGACATCGCCCGCGCCCATTTGAATGGCACCAGCAGCCATGTGGATAGCCTGCATGGATGAGCCGCAAAAGCGGTTGACGGTGGTGCCGGCAACGGAAATCGGCAGGTCAGCTATCAGTACTCCCAGCCGGGCCATGTTGAAACCCTGCTCGCCTTCTGGAAAGGCGCAGCCGAGGATCAGATCCTCGATATCATCCGGGTTGACCCCGGTGCGTTCGATCAGTCCCTTGACTGCGTGGGCAGCAAGATCGTCCGGACGCACCTTGGCTAACCCGCCTTTAGTGGCAAAGTGAAAAGGCGACCGGGCATAGCCGGCGATGACGATGTCTTTCATTCAAATACTCCTTTGGAAATCAGTAAGAGGTCGTGTTCAGTAATTCAGTATTCAATAACTAAGGTATCAGCTACCAGCCGCCACCCGGACCGGCTCTTCATCAAGCGCGATCAGGGCCTGCTTGCGAACACTGGCAAGCTCTTCCAGCGTCGCGTCAAGATCAGTTTTTTGTACTTCCAGCGCCGTAATACGAGTGTTGACCTTTTCCAGCAACATCAGAATCTGGTCATGCTGGGCTGGATCGGCATCGTACAGATCAAGATACTCGCCGATATCAGTGAGGCTGAATCCCAGGCGCTTGCCGCGCAGAATAAGTTGTAGCCGGCCACGTTCCCGGTGGGTATAGATTCGGGTAGTGCCCGCCCGGCGCGGATTTACCAGGCCCTTGGTTTCATAAAAACGCATCGCCCGAGGGGTGATCCCGAGCTCCCGGGCGAGCTCGGTGACCGTCAACATATCACCGGTTCCGTCATTCATGACGTACTAGACCCTTTGTGCTTTTCGACCTCTTCGGCTACCAGTTCTTTTTTCGACAGTTTGCCAATGATGGTTTTGGGTAGCTCGAGACGGAACTCGATCTGCGAGGGCATCTCTATCTTGGAAAGCTTGTCTGCAAGGAAGGTTTTCATCTCGTCTTCCGTGATCTTTTCTCCCTCCTTCAGTTTGACGAAGGCCTTGGGGCTTTGGCCACGGTAGTCATCGTCAATACCGATGACGGTCACCTCGGCAACAGCGGGGTGCAGGTAGATAGCTTCTTCGACCATTCGCGGATAGACGTTGTAGCCGCTACACAGAATAAGGTCTTTGAGCCGGTCAACCAGGAAAAAGTGTCCGTCTTCATCCATGTAACCCACATCACCGGTGCGAAACCACCCTTCGCGCAGGCTGTCGGCAGTTTCTTGTGGGCGGTTCAAGTAGCCTTTCATGACCTGTGGGCCTTTTATCCAAACTTCACCGCGTTCGCCGGTGGGCACAACGTCGTTAGGTGCTTCGAGATCGTGAATCGAGATTTCTGTACCGGGTACGACCTGGCCGATCGAGCCGGGCTTATTAATATCTTGCATGGCGTTACAGGTGGCGACCGGTGCGGTCTCGCTTAGACCGTAGCCTTCGACCAGCCGGCATCCTGTCAGGCGCTCAAAAGTTTCTTTGACTTCAAGCGGTAGCGGCGCACCACCGGAGATGCAGTAGCGCACGGCAGATAGGTCGTACTTCGCAAGATCCGGCGCTTGGTTAATTGCGGTGTAGATGGTCGGCACTGCTGGGAAAATAGTCGGCTTTTTCTTATTGATTGTCGCCAGGGTCTGACCCAGTTCGTAGCGGGGCAGCAGGATCATCTGTGCACCTGCGGCAACCGCGAAGTTCATTACCGCTGTCATCGCAAAAACATGAAAAAATGGCAAAACCCCGAGTACTTTTTCTTCTCCCGGGTTCAGATCCACATACCATAGAAGCATCTGCGACACGTTGGCCGAAAGGTTACCCTGGGTCAGCATTGCGCCCTTGGGCCGCCCTGTGGTTCCACCGGTGTACTGTAGTACTGCAATGTCGTTATCCAGGTCGACGTTAACCTGCGTCGGGTCGCCGTCGTTATCAAGCAGATCCTGAAAATGCACAATCGCCTCGCTGGGCTCAATGTTCGCAATCTCTTTACGTTTTAACAGGCGAAACAGAATGCTTTTAATCTTGGGTAATATCGCTGCCATCGGGCAGACAATGATCTTCTTGAGACTTTCTGTGCGTGAGAGCATCGCCGCTACTTTCGGGTAGAGCGCTTCAAGATCCATGGTGATCATGATCTCGGTATTGCTGTCATCAATCTGGAAGGCGAGCTCACGTTCAACATACAACGGGTTGTAGTTAACGACAGTGGCGCCAGCGCGTAACGCGCCGTAATAGCAGATAACCGAGTAAGGGGTGTTTGGCAGGCAAAGGCCGACGCGAGCACCCGGGGTCACCCCCATTAACTGCAGGCCTTTGGCCATGTGGTTAACCTGCTCAAGCAGTTCGCCATAACTAAGACAATAATCAAGAAAATCAATTGCAGTGTTGTCGCGACAGCGTTCTGCCGTGCGCTCCAGAGTCTCGTACAGCGGGCGGCGCTCGATGCTGGCGCTCCAGTCGATACCCTCGGGATAATTGCTCAGCCAGGGATGGGTTGTTGCTTCCATGGTGGTGCCCTCCTTACTTGGTTGTACGGCCCTTTGGAGCCTGCGTGAACCCGCTCCGCTGGGGTTGATTGGTTTAGTACTAGCGCTTGATCAGGTTAGATAGCCCCGGCAAAACCATCTTTGGAATGCATCCGGATGTACTCAAACTCCAGATTAAGCTTGTCAGAGTCCTGTAAATTCTCGATCGATATACCGATCTCAAGCAGGTCTTTGAGCATGGCAAAACTTGCCTCGGAGTTGTAGCTTGTGCTGCCTTGGGCGATTGTGGGTTTCATGGCGAATGCGCTTGTTTTGATGCTGCCAAGTTAACGTTAACGTCAACTATATTACGCTAGCGTAAGCATTGTAGTCAAATTTGAATAAGGTGCTGAAAAATAACAATTATTAATTCTACAAACACAAATTTCAATCAGGTAGGGCGCCAACAGAGAGAGATTTTCGGCGAGATAGAGTCCTGGCCATTGGTGCAGTCCGGTTCTGGATGTGAGGGGTTGATTGAGGGGGACTACTTATTCTCCAAGTTCCCTGATCGGTCTTAAAGCAGTTCTAATCATTGCTGCTACGGTTCAGCTTTGGTGCCAGTAGCTGTTTCAGCCGTTTGAGCTCTTTACTAGCTGGGCTACCTTAATCTACCTGGATTCGTAAGGATAATTCTCATCAATAAAGTATTTGTGCGTTTTGCTTAAGGCATGCGATCATCGGTTCAGTTTTGAAACCTAAGTATTTAAATGTTGGGCACAGGCAGCTAAGCGCGTGCCGGCTGAAAGTGGAGGATTTATGCCAGGTTTAAGATCCGATGTAGACCCGCAGGGTCTGCTCGAATACTCGGTGGTCTACACCGATCGTGCGTTGAATCACATGTCGCAGTCGTTTCAAGGTGTGATGAACGGCATCTCTTCAATGCTGAAGGAGGTGTACAACGCGGATGCGGTAGTTGTGGTCCCCGGCAGCGGCACTTTTGGCATGGAGGCGGTGGCGCGTCAGTTTGCAACTGGCAAGAAATGCCTGGTGGTGCGTAACGGCTGGTTTAGTTTCCGCTGGAGTCAGATCTTTGACATGGGCGATATCCCCTCCAGCCACAGTGTGCATAAGGCGAGACCCGTGGAATCGGGAAGGCATCCCGCCTACGCGCCGGCACCAATCGATGAGGTAGTCGCCGCGATCCGTAGTGAAAAACCTGATCTTGTTTTTGCGACGCATGTTGAGACCTCTGCAGGCATGATCCTGCCGGATGACTACATCAAGGCGCTTGCAGACGCGGTGCACGAGAACGGTGGGATGATGGTACTTGATTGCATTGCCTCAGGTACTTTATGGGTAGATATGCAAGCGTTTGCAGTGGATGTGCTGATCAGTGCGCCACAAAAAGGTTGGAGTGGCTCTCCGTGCGCGGGACTTGTCATGCTTAGCGCGCTTGCGAGTGAGCGCCTGCAACAAACCGCTAGCACCAGTTTCTCCTGCGACCTCAAAAAATGGCGTGACATCATGGTCGCCTATGAAAAAGGGGGGCATGCTTATCATGCGACCATGCCCACTGATAGTCTCAAGGCCTTTGCCGAGGTGATGCGCGAGACCCAGGAGATGGGATTTTCCAATGCTCGCGCCGCGCAGGAAGAGTTAGGAGTAAAGGTTCGAGAACTGCTTGTCAGTCAAGGCATCAAGAGTTTGGCAGCACCTGGTTTTGAGGCGCCCAGTGTAGTGGTCAGTTACACCGATGATGGAGAAATGCAGTCAGGTAAGAAGTTTGCTGCACTTGGTATGCAGATTGCGGCAGGCGTGCCTTTGCAGTGCGATGAAGCGGAGGGCTTTCAGACATTCCGCATTGGGCTATTTGGTTTGGATAAACTGCTAAATATCGACAGAACGGTTACATCACTGGCAAAAACGTTGAACAAGATGTCTCTTGAAGCGGTGGCCTGATTACAGGCCATCAAGCTGGGCGATGCCGATGGCGCGTTCACCCGCGCCGCTGTAAAAAAGATAGGCCCGGCCATCTTCAACCAGGATCCCCGGGTCACGTAACTCGCACAGGCGCGAGTTGGCCGCACCCATGACTGACGTAGTGAGAGATAGATCTGCACCCTCCCAGGTCAGTTCGGGGCTCAAGATGATCTGCGGCTGGGAGAATTCCCAGCAGTCCCAGTCATCGTGCACCGCGCACTGGCTGTGGTAGACCCGTTCGGGACAATCTCCGGTGCACGAGAAGAAAAGATGTAGCACGTCGCCCTGACGCCAGAGTGTTGGGTGGCGCAACTCGATGTCGCTGCCATCATCGAAAAGACGCATTGCTGGGCCGGGCTCATGCTGCGCCTCAAAGGGGCCGCGCCATTCGCGTGAGCGTAAAAAGACCCCCCGCCAGCTGATGGCATAGATCCACTGGCCGTATTTAAATACCCGAAAGTAGGGTGGACCGAGCAGCGGCGCTTCGGGCTTGAACGACAGTCCATCACTCGAGTAGGCCACACGGGTCATCTGGTCACCGTTGGGCAGCAGGCCGTGGTAGTACATGCGGATCTGGCGTTGCGATTCATCGATATGCACATCCGGAGAGGCAACATGGGCATAAAGGTATCCCCCAGCCAGAGTATCCGCCCAGCTTGGGCGCTCGCCAGGGGGTGGTTCTGGCGGGTCTGTGGCGGCGAACAGCGATTGCGATACGTCGAGAACCCCGGGGGAGTGGATCTTCCATGGACCCGTTAATGCATTGGCATAGGCAAGACGGATATAGGTCCCCTTGTGATGAGAAAAATAAAGGTAGTAGCGGCCCAACGGTTGTTGTACCCAGTCGGGCACGCGGATCGCACTGGGTCCATTTATGTTGGACCCCATACGCTCATCCATGCCCGGATGGATAATGGGCTTATCCAGCAGGCGCGTCGCGACGATAGTTATGGCAGATGACCTTAGGATGGTTTGAGTTCGTCAGTAGGCAACATTAACGGGAATGCTTGCCACTCAGCGCTGCCTGTAATTTTTGCGCTTCTTCGTGGGGCATCGAATAAGAGTGATCGGCATCAGGAAATTGGCCTTCTTTGACTTCCTTCACAAATTCCAAAAAAGCATTGACCGCTACTTCCCCTACGTTGCCATAGCGCTTGGAAAATTTCGGCTTGAAGTTATCGAAAGCACCGATCAGGTCGGCACAATTGAGAGCCTGGCCATAACCCGGATTCCCAACGCCAACAATATCAACGCCACCGCGCTCGGCCCATTGAGCCATCAGAAAGTCACCTACGGCGACCAGTGTGGTTTTTTCCTTTCGCTTTTTTCGATCTTTTAGATCGGGGATGGATAACTTCTTTTTCGGTTCACTCATTGTTGTCTTCAATCTAATGCTGGATAACTTCTAAATAATTGTTATTAAATAATAAATTATTGAAAGGCGAGGCTATATAATTGAAAAAAGATACCGGATATATCTATCATTGTGCCAGATATGTCGAGCAAGATGCAGACCAGTATAGGATCGCAACTATGAAAAAACATGAGGTTATGGCGACAAAGCCTAAAGTGCTAGACGGGCGCCAACGTGAGGCGTTTTTCGAAAGAGGCTACCTCGTCATTAACGAGTTTCTTGATCAGAAGTGGCTTGATCGAATCTGGGAGGTCACCAATAGCATTATCGAGCAAAGCAAAGAGGGCTATGAATCGGACAGCAAGTTCGATCTTGAGCCGGATCACAGTGCGCAAGATCCCCGGCTACGTCGATTAACTTATCCAACTGCACATCACAACCTGTACTGGGAATTCGCCAGTCGTGGCCCAATTGTTGATGTTGCTGAGGATCTACTCGGACCCAATGTTGTTTTTCACCATTCCAAACTGAACTTTAAGTGGTCTGGTGGCGGTGAAGAGGTTAAGTGGCATCAGGATTATCCATTTTACCCACAGACTGGTTATTCGATTTTGGCTATCGGGATGTACCTCAGCGATGTTGATGACGAAATGGGTCCGATGGGCGCTATACCCGGGAGCCATGTTGGCCCGATATATGACCATTACTCCGAGGATGGCAAATGGACCGGTGCCTTGCGCGAAAAAGACTTAAAAGGGTTATCGATGGAGTCTGTAGAGTGGATGTCGGGCAAAGCGGGAACCATCACCGTACATAACGCGCGGACCGTGCACGGTTCAATGCCCAATTTCTCGCAAAGGCCAAGACCCTTGTTGATTAACGCTTACTCATCAGCCGATGTTCTGCCACTGACTGCGTTTCCAGGTTCTGAGAGCGCACACAACTGCACATTGATACGGGGGACAGCGCCGACGAAAATAGAACTTGAAGCGAAAGAGTGCCTGTTGCCGCCTGACTGGTCCGGGGGCAATTACACCTCGATATTTGAGAAACAGCAGGCAACAAAATAAGATGGATCAGGCAATGAAGGCGCCCATGAACAAGGGGCAAGCTGCTGGCCAGGGTCTGGCCAACGGCATGTTGGAAGATAATTATCCACGCGATATGTGGTGGGTTGCCGCGCGTGGTGATGAAGTCGGCGAGAAACCTTTGGCCCGTTGGTTGTTGGAAAAGCCCGTGGTCCTGTACCGGCTTAAAGATGGCACACCGGTTGCGTTGGACGACCGCTGCCCACACCGTTGGGCGCCGTTGTCCGCCGGGCGGGTCGTTGATGATCAACTCATCTGCCCCTATCACGGAATTGAGTTCGGCAGCGATGGACGATGCACCCGTATACCTACACAGGATACGATCCCGGACGCCATGAGAGTGCGTAGTTACCCGTTGGTCGAGTCAGGCGCATTTGTTTGGATCTGGATGGGCGACCCAGAGAAGATCCCAGCGTGTGACCCTCCTGTTGATATGTCCTATACCGCAGATCCCAATTGGTCAGTGGTACTGGGGTACTATGAGGTGACTGTAAACTGGGTTTTGATCCGGGAAAATGTTCTCGATCTCACGCACATCGCCTATCTGCACAGCAAAACCTTCAAGCAGGATGACTGGACGAGCGTTCCTGAAGTCTCTATGGATGGCGATACCGTGATCTATCGGCAAGACTTTGATCTGGCTCCGCTTAGCCCACTTTTTTGTCATGCGATGGGCTTCAGCGAAACCAAACTGGTGAAACGTGAGCAGGAGGGTCGCATGCCGTCCCTGGCAGTATCGTTTTCGGATTGGAACGTACATGATCCAGAACTGCAGCCTGGAGTTCGTGCCGACTTTTTGATGCGCGGGTGTCATATTGTGACGCCATCCCAGCGAGGCAAGACACATTACTTCTGGGGAGCCGCTTTCGATATTCCCAATATTTCAACAGAGCTTTGTGAGCGCACTCGGGCAAGTGTCACCGAGGCATTTGACGAGGATCAAGTGCTGCTCGAGAAGCTTTATGCCCAGGTCAGCATGGATCCTCGTGGAGTTGATTACCCCGAGATCGGCCGACTTGGTGATACGGCTGGGGTACGGGTACGCCAAGTGCTTCAAAGAAAACTGGCAGCAGAAGGTAGATCGCTCAGCCGATAGTACTAAAGCCTGAACATTAGCGCCCAATTAGAAGAAAATTCCAAACATGCTAAGTGAGCGACAACGCGATTATCGACACGAATACCGGTCGCGTATTGATAGCTGGTACAACGGCCCGGTCCACGTATTTCTGATTTATGCCATTGGCCTCACTGCACTATGGTTGTACGCCCAGCATTTAGAGAGCGTGCGTTGGTGGGAATGGCTGGCGGTGCCGGTCTTTCTCCTGGGTTGTAATATATTTGAGTGGTATCTGCACTTGAAGATCATGCACCGACCGCAAAAATCCAAAGCCTTGCGGGCTATCTACAATCGCCACACCCTGCAGCATCATCAGTTTTTTACAGATACTGAGATGCGTTTTCGCGATCAGAAGGATTGGCGGGTGACTTTTTTCCCACCTTATGCATTGGTGGTATTCATCCTCATCTCAATACCGGGTGCGGCACTATTCTATTTCCTGTTGACACCTAATATCGGCTGGCTGTTTATCTGCACCACAACCGGCATCTACCTTGTCTATGAATTTATGCACTTTTGCTGTCACATCGATGAAAACCGGTTTGTTCGATATGCACCTTTGGTGAATACACTGCGTCGGCACCATACCGCCCACCATCATTCACGACTGATGATGGAAAAGAACATGAACCTGACTTTTCCGATTGCAGACTGGCTGTTTGGTACGTCAGATCTGAACCGGGGACTGTTGGGGCATCTGTTTAACGGGTACAACCAACACCACCTCAAGGCTGATCTGCGCGGCCACGCTCAGCGCCCTGACCAGGCCGCCGCAGAACCCATCACTGGCTGATCCAAAGAGTCTATGCCGACCCATATCAAAATCATTGTCTCGATCATTACGCTTGTGGTTGGTGCGGCGTTTTATTTTTCTGAAAGCCACTATGGGGAGACGGTTCTTGGCTGGGTGGGGATAGGGTTATCGGTGTTTATGGTTATTGCCATGTGGCTGTTTCGTGAGCCGGGTCGGCGAAACTAAACTGGGTCCAATGAAATACTACGAGGGTCGCAGAACTATAGACGGTATCAGTGTCACCGTGGATGGCACGCCGCTTGATCCACGTTATGACCTTGAGAGGCTTACTGAACTGGGTTTTGAGTGGTCCTATAAGGGTGATTCTCCACAGCAGTTAGCCCTGGCGCTGATTGCCGACTGCATTGGGCCAGATCAAGCCCGCCGGTGGTCAGAGCCATTTATGGTCAAGGTCATCGCGGAACTGGACAACGACTGGCAGTTGACCGAGGATGATGTCCGCAGCGCAGTGCAATTGATTAGCCCCTAGCTTGCAGATGATTGATCGAAAGCCGGAATCGCTGGATTAGATCCTATAACTCACTATTAATGTGGAACACTTATGACACCTCAGAATCGCATACGTAATCTTTTTGAACTTGAAGGAAAGGTCGCTTTGATTACTGGCGCCAGTAAGGGAATCGGTGAGGCTATGGCCAGAGGCCTTGCCGAGTTTGGCGCCAAGGTGGTGGTCAGCAGCCGCAAGGCGGATGCTGTTGAATTGGTTGCTGAGTCATTCAGGGCGGATGGCCTGGAGGCAAGCGGCATTGCAGCCAATATGGGTCGGATCGAGGATATCGAAGCGCTGGTGGATCAGGTTGTCGGGGTATACGGTGGACTGGACATTCTCATTAATAACGCGGCAACCAATCCAGTCTACGGCCCAATACAACAGACCGATGAGCGCGCGTTTGACAAGATCATAGACGTCAACCTCAAGGGCCCGTTTGCGCTGTGCAATAAGGCCTATCCGATTCTCAAGGATCGCGGCGGAGGCGCCATCATACATATCAGCTCGATTGGCGGACTAACACCAGAGCAGGGTATCGGTATGTACAGTGTCAGCAAGGCGGCATTGATTAATCTCACTAAGGCAATGGCCCAGGATTGGGGTCCCGACAATATACGGGTGAATGCAATCTGTCCGGGCCTTATTAAAACCAAGTTCAGCGAAGCACTGTGGAGCAATGAGGCGAATCTAAAGCGGTTTCTGCACAGCATTCCGTTGGGCCGCCTGGGTATGGCTGATGACATCGCTGGCCTTGCGGTTTATCTAGCCTCGGATGCATCGGCATATTGTACCGGCGGGGTGTATATGGCCGATGGGGGGTACGCGGCTTCTTAACGATCAGATAGTTGTCACCTGATACCAGTTTGCAGGTGGCAATCACAGGGCGATGGCGTGCCAAGCTGACGTTGGGGCTAAGTGTCGGATATGTACACGATCACCTCAATGAGCCGCTTTTCCCGGCGCAAACTGATGAGGATGCTGGCAAGATAACCATTGGTAACAGGAGGCGCGGTGGTGGGATTGCCAGATGACAAATGGGGTGAGGTGGTTGCCTGTTTTATCCGCAGTGAGCTTGCCGATGTGCTTGATCCAGCTGAACTGCATGCTCATTGCCGTGAGCGTCTGGCCCCGCAGAAAACACCAACCTTATGGTGTGTCGTAGATGCATTTCCCCTAACCGGATCTGGAAAGATTCAGAAATTTTCGCTGCGTGAGGGATATCTCGCTGGACAATACCAACCGCTCACAAACGGATAAAACAGTACCAGCCGCTCACAAAAGTAAGGAGGCAGCTCTCATGCAGGTTGAAGGGAAAAACATTGTGGTCACCGGCGGTGCCAGCGGGATCGGTAAGGCACTGGCAGAACGTTTCACACAAGAGGGCGCACAGGTCATTGTGGCCGACCGGAGCCAGGACAAAGCGCAGGCGGTAGCCGATGCCATCGGCGGCCTTGCTGTGGGTTGTGATGTGACGGTAGAACAACAAGTCCAGGATCTGGTTGCAAAGGCGCAGGATCAACTCGGCGCGATTGATCTTTTTTGCTCTAACGCTGGGGTATGTTTCGGTGAGGTGGATCTTGCGACCTCGGCCACCAATGAGCAGTGGCAGGCCTGCTGGGATGTGCATGTCATGGCGCACGTTTACGCAGCAAGAGCAGTATTGCCTGCGATGATAGAGCGGGGCGAGGGTTATCTGCTGCAGATGGCTTCTGCTGCCGGGTTGCTCAATCAGATCGGAGATGCTGCCTACTCGGCCAGCAAGCATGCGGCGGTCGGTTTTGCTGAATCACTTGCGATCACTCACGGTGAACAGGGAATCAGGGTTTCAGTGATCTGTCCGCAATATGTTGCAACCCCGATGCTGGGTTATGGCGATGGCGAAAATCCGCAGGACCTGCCAGGGGTGCTTGTCCCCAGCGATGTCGCTCAGAGCGTGATCGATGGCCTTGCGCAGGAGCGTTTCCTGATCCTGCCACACCCCCAGGTAGAGAAATTCATTCAGCACAAGACCGGAGACTATGGCCGGTGGCTTAAGGGGATGCAGCGCCTGCGCGGAAAAATCCTGGATGAGGTAGGATCGACTCAGTTAGACAAAATGCACAAACTGGTCTGAACCAGTTGCTTTGATTCGAGAGGAACACGCTATGCCGTCTTTTGATGTGGTCAGTGAAGTAGATGCACACGAACTCAATAATGCCGTTGACCAGGTAAACCGCGAAGTCAGCAACCGTTTTGATTTCAAAGGCAGCGACGCCCGGGTTGAGCACAAGGAGCCCTTGCTGACCATTTTTGCCGATGATGAATTCAAGGTGGGGCAGGTGCGCGATATCCTCGACATCAAACTGGTCAAGCGAGGAATCGATATTGCTTGCCTTCAGGCAGGAGAGGTTAAAGAGCGTGGCGCGGGCAAGGCGCAACAGGAAATCACTGTGCGAAGTGGAATCGATACGGCTCTGGCCAAGACCCTGGTGAAAAAGATCAAGGGGGCCAAGATCAAAGTCCAGACGGCAATCCAGGGAGAGCAACTGCGGGTATCAGGTAAAAAACGTGACGACCTGCAGGCGGCAATTGCATTGCTTAAAGAAGAGGACATTGGGTTACCTTTGCAGTACGTGAATTTTCGCGATTAGTCGATGCACTGAGAGTTGCGAAGCTACCCAAGAGATTGGCTATGAAAGAAATTGAGTTCTGGTTTTCCATTGGTAGCACCTATTCCTATCTTTCAGTAACGCGCCTGCCGCAAGTTGCCCGCGAGACTGGCGCATCCTTCTCCTGGCAGCCTTTCAGTGTACGCAGCATCATGCGCGAGATGGACAATGTTCCCTTTCCCCCCAGCAAGCAGGCCAAGGTTGATTACATGTGGCGGGATATTGAGCGACGTGCGAAGGGCTATGGTTTTGCTGCAAAGGTGCCTGCGCCTTACCCGCTGCAGGATTCGATCTGGCTAACCGGGTTGCAGTGCTGGCCATGCAGGAAGGCTGGTGTGAAGACTATGTGCAGGCCACTTATCGGCGCTGGTTTGTCGATGGTCTTGAAGCAGGCAGTGAGCCCAATCTTTCGCAATCCCTGGCCGAGGTAGGCCAGGATACAGCGCGCGTAGTCGAGCGCGCCGATGACCTAGATATCGAGGCGGCCTACGTCGAGCAGACGGATCGTGCACAACGTGCGGGCATTTTCGGTAGCCCATCCTTTATTGTCGATGGTGAGGTGTTCTGGGGCGACGACCGGCTGGAAGACGCCATTACCTGGGCAAAAAACCCCGACTGAATATTGCGCCTTATCGGTGCGCGAATTCGCCCTGGCCAACCGGGCGATGGTGTAAAAAGCGGTTTTCGTGACCGACGTCAAGAGGGTAAGACCTTGTTGTATATTTAATACTTCCACTGGGGCGATCAGATCAGGTGGATAGTATGAAACGGAATCTTCAAT
>JABINT010000128.1 GCA_018698075.1 Acidiferrobacteraceae bacterium | reverse complement strand
TATCCTCTTTGGCAATCCAGATGATCCAGCCTTTGATCCGGGCCGACTGCCCTCTAACCCTTTGGTCACCCAATTACTGCGCGATGCCGGACTCTTTGATGACTTTCTGGCGATGGGACATAAAGTCGCAGCAACGATGGTCGAGATTTTCTCTGGCGTTAGCCCTGATAGCGAACTGTTTGAGCAGTTCAGTCTGGTCAGCAGTGACGATCTGGTCGTGCTTGAACGTATCTTGCGGGACACAACGGATACTGCGGTCAGTGATCTCGCCCAATTGCAAGAAGCCGACCAGGAAATTTTGCGCGCACTAGTGTACCGGTTAGCCCCGGCCCGGCACCGTCTTGGAATAATTGATGAGAGTGTTCAGCAGCGGTTGCTTAAGGTGCGGGGGATGCTGCGCGAAGAGTTAGGGTCTGATAACGATTCTGTGAAATTCCTCGACGCTCAAGCTTTTAATCCAGGATTGAATATTGAGTCTAATGTTCTTTTTGGGGCCATGCCCTTTGGTAAGCCGGCGGTTCGGGAGACTATCTGCGGCGCAATTGATGAAGCGATAACGGCTGCAGGTTTACGCGAGTATGTGATTGAGCTCGGCCTGACGGCAGATGTGGGCAACGCCGGCGGCCGGCTGAGCAGCATTCAACGGCAGAAGCTCGTGATCGCTAGAGCACTGATGAAGGATCCCGATTTGCTCGTGGTAGACGAAGCGCTTGGGCCCTTGGATTTCAACGCCCGCAGCCAAATCATTAAAAACGTCTGCGAGTTCATGAACGGCCGTGGCGTGCTCTGGGTGCTGGAGACCCCAGCGCTGGCTCGAGAATTTGAGGATGTAATCGTGATGGGTTCGGGCCGGATATTAGAGCAGGGTAAGTCTGAAGCATTGGAGCAACAAGACGGCCCGTTCAAAGCTTTGTTGACGAACTGAGTATGTCCGGGACTGGCTCCTCTGCGATAGCGCCCGGCGCAGAAGCGATTCGAATACTCGCAATGGAGCCTTGCGGACCCCCCGATGCGGGCACCCTGGACGCAAGCCTGAAGAGTTTGCGTCTTGCAGGGATACATGTCGATTACCAACCCTATGATCGAAACGCTGGGGAACGACTCGGGGAACGCGGGGTGGCAGCGCGGTTGGCACAGTTAAACGCCGGCCTCGGCGGGTCGCCCTATGACTATCTGCTGAGTGTTCGGGGGGGTTATGGCGCAAGCGACTTGCTTTCGCTTATCGATTGGCCGGCGCTTGCCGGAATGAATCCACGCCCCCTGATCGGATTTTCCGATGTAAGCGCACTGCAAAGCGCATTTTATACACGCTTGCAGTGGCCCGGTTTGCACGCGCCAATGCCTGGCTCACCGTTATGGACGAATGGCCCAGATGTGGATCAACTGACCGGCTACCTGCAAAAAGGGCGGCCGTGGCACGGCGCCATCTCAGTCATCCCGTTAACAGCCAAAACCCAAGAGGTCCACAACGGTCTGCTGTTTGGCGGTTGCCTGAGTGTTCTGACCAATCTGATCGGTACAGCGTATCTGCCAGCATCGTTTGCCGGCCATATTCTTTTTTTCGAAGATACCGCAGAGAGCGCCTCCCGTGTACTGCGCTGCTGGCGCCAATGGCTCGATTGTGGTTTGCTGGAAGGGGTTGTTGCAGTGGTTTTGGGGCGTTTTTCGAAGATCGGCGCAGATCAAAGTGAAGACAGGTTGCGCGACGAAATGGCGCAGCGCACCCCATGCCCAGTGTTTGCTTCACCCGATTTTGGCCATGTCAGTCCGAATATGCCTTTGTGCCTTGGTTCAAAGGCCAAGATCAGGGCTAACTCGCTGACATGGATACTTAAGGGTTGATCCGGGCCGGTTTCGACCGGCGAGCCAGGTCGGCAACGGTCTGAACAAAGTCGCTCAACTGCTATCGAATGAGTCGCATTGCGTGTCCGAACCTACAGCCCGCCTTGTGCTGTATGGATGCCCAAAGTACCATCGCCTTTTCGCGAAATTCAATCTTTGCCGTGACCGGTTTCAAATTGTCCAACGAGGGGTTATCAGATGTTGACAGGTAGCATGGTGGCGATGGTCACTCCAATGAATGAGCAAGGTGCGGTTGATTGGCCCGCGCTCGAGGGGCTCGTTGAGCACCATATCTCTCAGGGCACCGACGCGATCGTTTCTGTAGGCACCACCGGGGAGTCAGCTACTCTCGACCATGAAGAGCATGGCGAAGTGATCAGTCGGACAGTTCAGGCGGTTGCCGGAAGGATTCCAGTGATTGGGGGTACCGGCGCCAACTCAACCACCGAGGCCATTGCCCTGACCCAACGCGCGATGGATGCCGGGGTCGATGCCTGCCTGCTTGTGGTTCCTTATTACAACAAACCTCCTCAAGAAGGGTTGTATCAGCATTTCAAGGCCATTGCTGAGGCGGTTGCCATCCCGCAGATTCTATACAACGTGCCCGGGCGCACGGCGGTAGATATGCACAACGATACGACCGTGCGCCTGGCGGAGATCGACAATATCGTGGCCATTAAAGATGCGACCAACGACCTGGATCGGGGGCGTGATCTTATCGCCCGCTGTCCCTCGGATTTTGCCATTTATTCAGGAGAGGATGGCAGCGCCTGTGAGCTGATGCTCGCTGGCGGCAAAGGTACTATCTCGGTTACGGCGAACGTGGCCCCGCAACTCATGCATCGAATGTGCCAGGCGGCGGTTTTGGGTCATGCTGACGAGGCGCGCGCCCTTAACGATCAACTGGCGGACTTGCACATAGCGATGTTTTTGGAGTCCAACCCAATCCCCGCCAAGTGGGCGGTAGAGCAGCAGGGTTTGATAGGCGGGCGTATCCGCCT
>JABINT010000094.1 GCA_018698075.1 Acidiferrobacteraceae bacterium | reverse complement strand
TTCCCCCGCCATAAAGTGATACGAGCACCAAGAGTGTTGCAACCGGGAGTGGCCACAACGGTTGGGTGAATTTCGCTGTCATCGGGGAAATCAAATGGGACTTAAAGCCAATCAAGTCCGGCAGTGTTCCATCTAGGGACGATTCAATTACTTTGTTGGATTCAGTCCAACTTGGAATCATGCAAGGCATGTTTTAAAGCCGTGAAAACGTTCGACGCTGCCGCTTAGTTGACCAAGGGCTGCCAAGTCCAAAAGGGCGCGATAATCCCATGTTCTTTCAAGACAACATAAGAGGTTTTGCCTCATATCACTGCACTCAGGCCCGTGGGTTGTTCATTGCCCTGGACCAACAGAAGGCCAGCGGTGTTCTTAAGATAGGCCAGTCGCCAGTTTTGCCTCCCCTTGGGGTGCAATCCATGGGTGAGGCCACAAAGCGAGAAGCGGCGCATCCGGGCTATACGGCCAGGTAGCACCCTAAAGAAAGAGGCGCAGTCTGGAGGTCGCCAGAGCCGAATCATATTCTTGGCATAGAAAACGCGATGCTCTTTTAGCTGGGTTACTGCGCCATCTTATATCTCGCCTATTAGTATTATTTTATGTGATCCCCATCACATTTCTCAGTTGAGTACAGCCCTGGGCAGGTGTATCCTTTCGTAAAGAACGGGAATACAGAGGCTATGTCCGACTTTCAATCTTTTCGCGCCGCTGTAATTAATGGCCGTGACCTTCAAGAGCAGATCATCTTGGCTATCGACAGCGCAATAGTGGATGGCTTGGACATTGAAGAGGGTATCGCCTCTTTGGCCATGAGCCTTGGCTATACGTTTACTCTCGAGGAAATGAGTGAATACGTGCACTCCGTATCTCTGGAGGGTGCGTCTTAGTCAGTTAACCTTATGCTTATCTGTGTCGCCATGCTTTCGGGGATTAACGTCATGTTCCACTGCGCTGTGACACGGCTGAGAAAAGGCAGCTTTGAGACACAGCAAATACGTCAACAAGGTGAATCTAACTGACTTATAGAACGAAGCTTGGGTTGCTGGTCGGCGCTGCCGTTTAGCCGGAATCTGTCACCTTGCGTACCCACCGGGCCGCGGCTTCATCAATGACGCACTCGCCCCGATGGACGGATGCGGCTATCTGTTCGAAATCATCATCATGGGCGTCGATCAGATGGCGTTCAAGCTTGCGTGCCACGGCGCCAGCCAGTCTTCGCCGGGCGGATGCCCGCAAATCGTTTGCCCCCGTTACTCGTTCCGATCCGCACAGTTCCAGCAGGCGGTCCGCCAACGTGTCAACACCCTCACCCGTGGTTGCTATGGTTGAAAGCACGGGGATCGGCCGTGCATTCGAAGGCAGGCTCTGAGCCATGATGAGTTGTCCTACATTTTTGTTCGAGTCGGCCAGATCGCTTTTGTTTGCGACAAGAATATCAGCGATTTCCAGTATGCCGGACTTGATCGCTTGGATGTCATCGCCGCTGTTGGGTGTGCACACTACGATGCAGGTGTCGGCGATCCCTCGGATGTCGATCTCAGACTGCCCCGCTCCGACAGTTTCCACCAGGATCAGGTCGAACGGACTGGCCTGCAGAACCTGGATGACACGATCGACGCCGGCCGAGACCCCGCCAGTGCCGCCCCTTGCTGATAAAGAGCGGATGTAAACGCCTTTGTCCGCCTGGTGTCGGTTCATTCGGCATCGATCACCTAAGACCGCTCCGCCGCTGAAAGGACTGCTTGGGTCGATGGCGACAACAGCAACGGTCTGGTCGCGGGCACGCAACTCTGCCACCAGTTGGTCGATTAGCGTGGATTTGCCCGCCCCTGAAGTGCCGGTAATACCCACTACTGGGTGCGAAACGTTTGCCGGTCCGATGCGCTCGAGCAGCGCTTGCGCTTTAGCGCCGCCATTTTCAGCAACGCTGATGGCCCGCGCGAGCACCGCGCGGTCGCCACGGCGCAGGCTGGCACCAAGATCGCTAGACACCGCTCAGGGCACGATCAGGGGGTCGCCGGTGCCGAACTCTTCGCGCAGGCGGGCAACGATCTCACCGTGGGTTGCCCCGGCCGTGGCTGCTGTCACCACAGCCGCATAGACATTTTGCCGCTCGGAGTTGGCGGCTGTGGCCAGCTCGTCCAGAGTCCGTGCCACTGCTGGCGTATCGCGCGATTGCTTGTAGGTATCCAACCCCTCCAGGTATTGGGTGACGGATTCTTTGTTGGGTCGCTCCAGAACCGCAACCGGCGGCTCCACACCCTCCGATTCATAGGCGTTAACTCCGACCAGTGTCTGCTCACCCGTGTCCAGACTACGCTGAAAGCCCAGCGCAGATTCCCCGATCCGGGTCTGGACTATCCCTTCCTGGACGGCCTTGTACATGCCCCCGGCTGACTCCACGGTATCCATGACCTCCCTGATCTTGTCTTCCATCTGATCAGTCAGGGCCTCGACATAGTAGGAGCCCCCGAGGGGGTCGATGACGTCAGTTAGGTGTGCCTCCTCGCGCAGGATGTTCTGGGTGTTGATCGCGATCCGTGCCGCATCTTCGGTGGGCACGCACAGCACTTCGTCGTAGGCATCGGTGTGCAGGGATTGCAGCCCACCGAGGATTCCGGCGATTGCCTGGGCGGTGACTCGGGAAATGTTGTTCAGCGGTTGCTGTCGAGTCAGGTCGACGCCCGAGGTCTGGGCATGGAACTTGAAGCGCCAGGCCTTGGGGTTTTTGACGCCAAATGTGTCGCGCACGATGGATGCCCAGATGCGACGGCCGGCGCGGAACTTGGCGATCTCCTCAAACAGGCTGATGGATATGTCAAAGAAAAAGGTAAAGCGTGGGAAAAAGAGCTCGGGATCCAGGCCGCGGTCGATGCAATCCTGGGCGTACTGTATTGCGGTACACAGGGTGAATGCCATGGCTTCGGCCGGGGTAGCACCGGCCTGTTGCATGTGCTGGCCAACAATCGAAAGTGGGTTCCACCCTGGGACTTGCTCGAGGGTGAACGCGATATGATCGACCAGCATGCGTCGAGCGCCGGGCAGCGCCAGCCGGAAGAACATATGATTGGCCACGTAGTGCGAGATGTAATCGCTCTGATTGGATGTCCCGGTGATGCGCGTCCACGGGATACCGCGCCGCTTGGCGACTGCAAGCAGAAGCGCCAGCAGCGTGAACGGTGACGGGTCGTTCTGGGCAGTGGACAGTTGGGCAATGTCGACGCCGGAAAAACACGCGTCCATATCGTCCACCGTGTTGAGTACGACCCCACAGGTTCCGAGCAGTTCCCGTGGTACCTGGTCGGCATCGAAACCTCGGTAGACTGAATTACAGGGAATCAGACTGACTGCGGACACGCCGGATTCCAGCAGCTTGTGCAGTCGAGCGTTGTAATCCGAGGGGACCCCAAACCCGATCAGTTGGCGCTGGCTCCAGGTTTGGCCACGGTGCATGCTGGGGTAGATACCGCGGGTCATAGGGATCTGGCCCGGGTAGCCGAGTTGCTGTGTATAGCGGGTCCCGCTCCAGTTGGTCTCGTCGTACAGCGGATTGATGCGGATGCCCGAGCGGTTGACCACCGGGGTTTCCGCAGGCAGCTGGGCCTGATAGTCCCGCTGCCAACGCTCGCGGTCGGGATCCTGTTGGCCGTCGGGCTCGAGTTTGCGCGGGGTATTGCTTTTAGCCATGGGTCGAGTCAATCCAGTAGTTCGGGCGCCTGCTGGCGCGCATTTGCCGCCAGCTGAGAGACTTCTCGGGCGATCTCCTCCATCGGGCTGCCGGGGTGGAATACTCGACTCACCCCTGCTTCGATCAGTAACGCCTCTTCGTCGTGCGGCACGATGCCGCCCACCACCACGCCTACATGGTCCAGATGCGCTCGTTTCAGCGCGACCATCAGGCCGGGTACCAGCAGGTGGTCTGTTGCCAGGGAACTGATGCCAACTACGTCCACGTCCTCGTCTTGCGCGAGGCGAACGACGTCCTCAACGTCCTGCCATGGCGGCGTGTAAATGACCTCCATGCCCGCATCCCGCAGCGCAGCAGCGACCAAGCGGCTGCCACGGTCATGACCATCCAGACCGATCTTGGTTACCAACACTCGCGGCGGCGTTTGCATCATTGGAAACCAGTATATAGAAAAAAGAATAAGCGCAAAATGACGAAATGTTGTCAGCGAGGCTGGCTATGACTTAACGGATACAGGCCTGGGTTCTTGCCATTTACTTTCCACAAACTCTTGGGGCTGACCCGCCTCTGGCAGCCATCCAGCAGGCGTGAGGTGGTTCTGTCAAGGCAGGGGGGAGTTCCAGTTTACCCAGATCGGCCAGATGCGCTTGGTCGCCAACCCACTGGCAAGCCACCTTGAGACTTAAGAAGGGTCGAGAATACGTAGGTTACTCCTTGCGTCGAATCTGTACCTGCCAACGCCCGCCACGGATGCGGATTGAAGCCATGTTCTACCTCACTGTGGCACAGTTGTGACAAGGCAGGTTTGAGACACAACGAGTCCATCAACAAGGCGGGTCTAACTGACTGATAACGCATAGGGAGGAATTGGTGGAGCCGAGGAGGATCGAACTCCTGACCTTCGCATTGCGAACGCGACGCTCTCCCAGCTGAGCTACGGCCCCACGACAATCAGCGAATAATTGTTGGGCAATTTTATCCCACGTTCGGATAATTGACCACCTTGAGTGGGCGGGTCACCAAAAGCAAAACCGTTGGTCTCATGATAAGGTGGGTGCTGGACATTCAGGCAAAGGATATTTCAGATGGATTCGCAGGAATCAGCGCGAGAGGTTTCTCCCCAGGCAATTTTGGATGCCGCGCGCGTATTTGAAGAGCGCATTCCTTTTAATCGGGTACTTGGGCTGCAGTTTGAAAAACTCGATGAGTCCGATGTAGTGGTTCGGTTTGAAATGCGCGATGAACTGGTGGGAAACTTCACCCGGGGTAATCTGCATGGTGGGGTGATCTCCAGCACACTGGATGTGGTCGGTGGGCTGGTCGCGTTTATATCGTTACTAAAACGCGAGGGCGTTCAGTCGCTGGAAGACGAAGCGGAAAAATTTTCTCGGATGGGTACGATCGACCTGCGGGTAGATTACCTGCGCCCTGGTTTGGGACAGTCATTTTCAGCTAGGGGTTTTGTCTTGCGTACTGGGCGCAAGGTGGCAGTTACAAGAATGGAACTGCATAACGACGAGGACTCACTGATTGCTGTTGGCACCGGGGCTTACAGTATTTCTTAAGTCGTGCGGACCTCTGCTCAGCCTTAGTGCGGATGCTATAGTAGTAGGGCTTGCAACTGATAAACCCTTATCCGATATGGCTCAAACCCCGCCTGCGACAGGCGCTTCCTTAGCTCCAGGCGAGCAGTTGCGAAAGGCCCGTCAGGGCTATCACTGGACGGTTGAAGATGTCGCGGCCAACTTGAACCTTACCGCGGATGTTGTTCGCGCACTCGAGTCTGGTGATCATTCAGCTTTGCCCGAGGCGATTTTTGTTCGCGGGTATCTTCGCGCCTATGCGCGGCTGATGGAGATTAATGAAAACGAAGTACTGGAAAGTGCTGATCGGGATGCTACGGGAAGCCTTGGTTCAGTTGTTCCCGTTATCGGCAAGGAGGCCTTCAAAGAGAAAAAAGGGCGCCGATGGCTTCAGTTTTCAACCGCTCCGCGAAGGGGCCGCTGGCGAAAGACAGCCCTTGCCACCATTTTGATCATTGTCGTTGTGTTGGCTGCCTGGTGGTTCAGCGGCTTGCGTGCACCGGTAGAGAATCTGATCAACTCTCCCGGTGGCGCTACTGGAACCTCTGGGGTAATCACCATTCCGCTTAATACCAACGACTGACTTCACAGTTGTGCGTTAGTCCCGGCTCGGAGGGTTTCAGCCCCCTCTCTAATGGCTTGGGCGCAGAATCCGCGCCATCATCGGTGCATCTATATTGCCGCCGCTCAGTATCACGCCAACACGTCCTTGAACCCTGACCGCCCCACTTAGTAACGCAGCGAGGCCAAGCGCCCCGGAAGGCTCAACCACTACCCGTGCAGTTTCAAACAGTAATCGGGTGGCTTCGATAATCGCCTCCTCCGGCACGCTGACAATATCATCCACTGTCTTTCGTATGATGGCAAAAGTCATTTTTCCCAAAGATTCGGTACGGGTTCCGTCGGCGATAGTTTGAGGATTTTGAACCCTTTCGATCCGGCCGCTACGAAAGGATCGCACTGCATCATCAGCGGCTTCGGGTTCAACCCCAATAATTGAGCAACCCGGAGAAAGAGCACGCGCGCTCAATGCTGAACCGCTGAGGAGTCCGCCACCACCACAGGGAACCAGCAGCGTTTTCAGCGGCCCACAAGAGTTGATCAACTCCATCGCGGCAGTTCCTTGGCCGGCAATGATGTGAGGGTGATCAAAAGGGGGTACCAGGACGCAGCCGGTTTCTCGAATTACGTTGTCGGTCAACGCTTCGCGCTTATGTTTGGTTGGGTCGTATGCTATGACCCGGGAAGCATAACGCTCAGTACCATCGCGCTTGATTTGTGGTGCGTCGTCTGGCATCACCACGGTAGTGTCGATACCCAAGTATTTCCCAGCCAGCGCAACCGCCTGGGCATGATTGCCGGAGGAATGCGTGATGACGCCACGCGAACGCTGCTCCGGCGTCAACCGGCTCATGGTATTCCAGGCGCCGCGGAACTTGAAAGCGCTGATATGCTGCAGATTCTCGCATTTAAGAAAAAGCTTGATGCCCAATCTGTCATCGAGAGGGGTATCGGCCAGTACCGGTGTTTTTCGGGCTACGCCGTCCAGACGGCTGGCAGCAGAAACAATGTCTGTATAAGTCGGAAGCATGGGCTCCATCAGAGGCGTGTCGTCGAGACTTGTTATCAAGTGTAGGTACTCGGGTCGGTGGGTTAACTACAGCCAAACTGATCAATTTCTTTGGCTCACTTCCCGTTACAATCCGGGAAAAATACACCAGTGTCAAATTATGAATGAATCATCCACCCCACCTCTAGAGATAGAGACTGGCGCAGCGCCGGTCTTTTCTATTATCTGGCTGCATGGTCTAGGCGCCGATAGCCGAGATTTCGAACAACTGCCGCAGATGTTGAATCTACCTCGACAGTTGCCGATCCGGTTCATTCTGCCGGACGCACCCCATCGACCGATTACCTTAAATGGCGGTATGGTTATGCGCGGATGGTATGACCTGACCGGTATGGAGATCGTTAAGCAAGAAGATGTATCAGGCCTGGACGAGTCGACAGGAATTGTCGACTCGCTAGTGGCCAGAGAATGCGCCCGTGGGGTGCCAAGATCACATATCGTTGTTGGCGGCTTCTCCCAGGGCGGGGCGGTAGCGTTGCATTATGGGCTGCGTTGCGAAGAGGCGCTGGCGGGGATTGTCGGTTTATCGACCTACCTGCCGCTGTCGGGTCAATTGGCTCAAAGGGTTCATCCCAATGCCCTTAGCACGCCAATCTTTCTTGCCCATGGCCTTTTTGATCCAGTGCTGGCTTTACCTTTGGGCGAAGCAAGCCGTCAGACTCTGCAAGATAACGGTTGTGACGTCACCTGGCACACTTATCCGATGCCTCACAGCGTAGCGCCCGAAGAAATGACTGATCTATCCGCCTGGTTGTCGGCGCGTGTCTGGCCCGAGGTGGCGATTGGCTAGATTGCGTTTTTCTCGTCGATTGAGCGTTGCCGATGCTCAAGTTGATCTAGCGCCTCGCGTATGCGTGGCAGATAAGGGTTAATGGCCAAGGCGTCGCGAAATGCCTGTGTCGCGGGACGAAACTGACCCTGACGCAAAAAGATTAGCCCCAGTCCAGACAGTGCTCCAAAATGCCGTGGCTCCAGTCGTAAGACCTCTTTGATATCCCGGATCGACCTGTCGTAGGCCTTCGCCAGAAAAAGTACTGTGGCTCTCTTGTTCCACCCCTCGGCAAAATCTGGGGCACGATCGATCACCTCGCTGAAATACTGATAAGCAGAACGATAGCGTTTTGCTGACATAGCTTGTGCGCCTTGCGCCATGGCGTTCGCTACGGCGGGATTGCCCACTTCTCGCCACAGACTCCAGATTTCCCCGGTAATGCGGTCAGCAGTGGCTTGATCGGGGGCAGTTTTCAATTGTGAAAACAGAGGGTCCAGGCCGGGATGGCCTTGATCCGCAGATGTTTTTACTGCTGAGAGGGCCATGCAAACAGCCATCACCCAGGCGATGGTTCTACTGGTGGTTCTGCTGGGTAGCTTCATTTCGCAGAAGCGATCAGGCGCAGTGCCTGGGCGTGTAGCGCCGGATTAGCACTTGCCAGCGCCTGTCCGGCAGAATGGAAAGTCAGCGCCTCGCCTTGCCAGTCGCTTATGCAGCCGCCCGCACCTTCGATCACGGGGACCAAAGCCAAATAGTCAAAGCGACCTAACCCGGCCTCCATCACTAAGTCGGTGTAGCCCAGTGCCAACAGGCCATAGGCATAGCAGTCGGCGCCAAACTGGCGAAATCGCACAGCTTCACTCATTCGACAAAAAATCTGCCATTCCTGCGGATCAAACATATCCACGGTGGTGGCGTTCAACGTAGCGTCAGTCAGCACATTGGTTTGGGCTACTTTGCAGGGGTAGCCGTTGTGGAGAGTGGTTTGGTTCTGAACTCCGATCCAACGTTCGTCTAGTGCTGGCATATCGATGATTCCCAGTATGGGTTTCTGCTGGTAAAGAAGCGCGATCAGGCAGCCGAAAGTACGCTTGCCGGTGGTAAAACTCTTGGTGCCATCAATAGGATCCAGAACCCATAGCCATCTTGTATCAGCTCCGGTCAGGCCTTCTTCTTCGCCGTATACACCGTGATCGGGATAGCGCTGTCCGATAGCTTTGCGCAAGTGCTGCTCGATCTCAAGATCGGCAATGGTTACCGGCGTACCATCGGATTTGCTGGATACTGCGTGTGGCTGGCGAAAAAACTTGTTGCTTATCCTGCGGGCATCGTCTGCCAGTGACGAAGCAAAAAGAACGAGATCCTGGTCCGGTACAAGAGGCATAGGTGCGCCCAATAAGAGAAGTATCTGGGCACCAACATTAGTGCCTTTACTTAACTCGTGCAATCTCCGATCGCGCAGATCATGTCAAGAACGATACATCGTTGATTGGATTAAGTGGAATCAGTAGGTAAACTCAGGCTGAATGCCAGCGCTCCAGAGCATCACGGTGCTCCCCAACAGTCCAATCAGGGCGACCATGCCGACAGCCAGAATCGCACTGGAAAAAAGAAAGCCCTGCTCCCGGGGGATGCGCATCATGATTGGTGTGCCGATGTATAGCAGGTAGACGGTGTACGCCAGTACCGGCAGGCCGACAACGTAATTTAGCCACATCACCGGATAGATCTGGACGATGCCGACCAGGAACATGGGAGTTGCGGTATATGAGATCAGTGCAAGACAGCGCTCGAGAGATTGCTCGCCGCCATAGGTGCGTGACATCCACTGGACAAGTTTCGCCAGGGTATAGGTCGCAACGAGTATTGCCAGGTAGTAGGCGATACTGATCTTAAGTGCGCTGGCGAAGGTCAGTTTGACCGTAGCACCGGCGCCAAAAGACCAACCGAGCTGGGTGGTTCCAATCAGGCCTGCGATCGGTGGAATAGCGCCCAGGATGAGAATATAGCCAAGAAAGAGGCCACTGACCGATCGCTCCTCCAGACTAACCGCCTCAAAATGGGCTGCTGGATTTTTTAGTATTCCGCCGATATGTTTGATGATCATGGCAAGGTTTTCTCAAAAAACCAGATTCTGATACTGGTAATAGTAAGAGGAGCTTGAAGTCCTGACAAGTCGGCCTGGTAGAACTCTTGCCAGGTGGGCATGTCAAGATGATCTGTTGCTTGCTAATGTACTGCACTCAGGTGTGGCCAGTCTCGCCAAGCGCCTCTCACGCGAGTTGGAATCAGAGGATATCTGCGTCAACAACTTGTCGCCAGGCACGATAAATACCGACCGTCTCTGGCAGATCTATTCAAAACGCAGGCCGACAGAACTGGTGAACCTATAGAGAGACTGCCGGTTGAACGAGCGGGCACTGCCCCGTTGGACCGTTTTGGCAAGATTGATGAATTTAAGTAAGGCTGGACTCTTAGCGCCTGATGCAGATAGTTATATTACCGATGAGACGCTTATCGTTGATGGTGGCGTCATGAAAACACTCTGGTAGGGCTGGTTGTTTTCTGATTACGAACTTTTGGCCGGTGCAGGGCTCGTCAGAAGATTATTTCTCCGCGGAGATATAACAGATGTAAGCCGCATCCGCCTCACCATTTTCGGTGGGTGTAAAAACGCCATTGCCCTCGCCGCTCTTAGTATCAGTACCCTCCCAGTGAACCAGTACCCTTTTAAAGCCTGCCTCGGCCAGTAATTCTCTAATCTCGGGCAGTGTCCATAGGCGCCAGTTATAACTGAAAGCGCGTTTCAGCTTAGATCTATCAGGGAATTTGAAATGAATATGACAGTTCATTTCGCCGGTAATAGGATTGTAGTGGGCCTGGTCCCAAACGTAGATAAAATCGTCGTGATCTGTCTCTTCTTCCATCTCCCGGCAGGCTTCATAACCGCCGTACGAATCCAGAAATAAAATGCCGTTATCTGCCAGGCAGTCGCGTGCTCTTGAAAAATACCCCCTTAGCTCTTCGCGGGTCTGAAAGGTCCAGTAACTGAAGTTCATAGCCAGAATCATATCGACTGGCGGCGTTTTAACTGTGAGAACGTTCTCGTTCATGAGCACAATCCGATCTGCTCCATCACCGTTAAGGGCATTGACCCTGTTGTTTTTTCCCCAGGCTAATACCTCGGTGTCCAGATCGACACCCCAGGCCTGATTATCTTTGCGCCGTCGCACCCACTCGCAGCTGGTATTAGCCGTGCCGCAGAAGTCCTCACGCAGGGTAATGGCCTTACGTCCTCGAAGCGTCTTGTAGGTCTCATCCACCATGTCGATCTCAGATTCCACGCACTGGACAGCACGCTCGTAGAGTATGTGGCGATCTGCCTTGTCAGCTTGTGTCGGACCCTTGGCCTTGGGAATCCTGCGGTAAGTTGTTCGGGTTTTGGGCTTCTTATTGCTCATGGATTAATCATATTTTCGGATCAGTGCCATTGCCGTTCGGTCACACTATATGACTCGTCGGCATGTGCTCAGGTGTTCAAAGAGATTACTCAGGAAATAGCAACGGCGATGTTAGCGCAAAAGGCCTGGTGGCCGAAAGGTTGCCTTAGGATTATTCGCCCTGGTTTGGTAGTACGTGGTCTGCGACTGCTGAGGCAATTAGAGAGAACACACGGACCGATGTGCTTTCTTCCTCCTCATCATTGACGATTGTTGCTACGGCGGATGTCGTCGCGTCCAGCGTCAGGGCAGACTGCAGATGCCAGATAGCGTCGAAGTTGTCCAGGTAGTGTTTGCTGCCTCGCCGCGATGTCACCAGGGAGCGCCCCTTAAAGAAGCGTTTCAATGTCTTTTTGCGACTGACTGTCAGCAGGATGGGCACCACGATCACATCGGGGTCCAGTGTGAGCCTTTGGATCATAGACGGCCGTATATGGACACCTTCAATAATCATCGAAAATTGCTCATGTTGCGATCTTTCGAGTAGAGCTTGTGCGGCTAATTCCACCTCGTCTGCCTGACGGTTGTAGCCTTCCTCAATGCGTGCTGGCATGTCGCCTCTATCTGGGCTGTCGTCCAGCGCTCGCCATGCCTCAAAACTGGAGTAATGCAGTTCGGGGTTTTTTTCCGGTGATCGCAAGGTGCGCAATACTTCCCGCAGCATGTCTGTGGATTGGGTTCGGGTGATATTCAAGCGGGTCGCGAGGTGGGCCGCCATTGTGCTTTTGCCAACACCGGGCGCCCCTCCAATCAGAATCAGCAGGGTTTTGTTTGCGCGTGTGAGCCTGTGCCAGGCCTCAAGGTTTTTCGCAAAGTGGGCTCCGGCCTCGGCCAGTACCATCTGACAGGCAAGCTGATGCAGTGTTTCGCGCTCAATGCCCGACGAGTATTCCCTGACCAGCCGCTCGTGCAGACTGTGGGCCAGGGCTTCTGCCGCAGAATGGGTGATGCCACAGATCTCAAGCCGATAACGGAAGATGGCACGGGAAAACCAGGCACCCTCTCCATCTTTATGGTGAATTCGTATCCAGACCGGCTGCCCTCGGGAAAGTCGGTACCGTTCTTCGGTCTCGGGGCTAAATTGAGATACCAGAATCTGTGAAACAGCTTCCCTTATGCGGGGACTGCCAATGACCTCTTCACGGGCCAACTGGCTCCGTACCGTCGACGCTACGCCGTACGCCTCCGAGAACGTCAGCCCTATTTTCTGCAGTGAGCGCGTTAGGATGCCCCGCAAGAAGGGGGCGGAATCACCACTTCTATTAACGACATTTAATTTAGACACAGTCTTTTTGGCGATACGAACTGGATTTTAAGAATCTGTAATGGTATCAAAGCCTGTTGTTAGGGGTTAGTGCGGGGTCTGTGAGAATATTGGGGATATACTTGGATCAGAAGGCGGCTTATAAGGAAATCCCATGGCAGATGAGGCCCAAAAAGACATTCAGGCGAAGCCAGTAACAAACGTAATAGCTTGTTTACGCAGTGAGTTTGGTGAACGGCTGTCCGAGGCGCTCGCCGTCCGTGAACGCTTTGGTAAGGATGAATCTTTTCATGCCAGTGTACCGCCAGACGCCGTAGTCACCCCCCATACCACTGAGGAAGTCAGCCGAATCGTCACTGTGTGTGCTGAGCACCGGGTGCCCGTGATCCCATACGGCACGGGCACGGCGCTGGAGGGTCACGTTGCGGCCTTGCATGGCGGTATCTCGATTAACCTGCAGGAGATGAATCAGGTGGTCGAGTTGCACGCCGAAGATCTGGACGTTGTGGTTCAACCCGGCGTAACCCGCAAACAGTTAAACAACTACCTGCGTGATTGCGGCCTGTTTTTCCCGATCGACCCGGGTGCTGATGCCTCGATTGGCGGCATGGCCGCCTGCCGTGCTTCGGGAACGAACGCGGTGCGTTATGGCACTATGCGTGAAAACGTGTTGGCGCTGACTGTCGTGCTGGCTGATGGCCGCGTAATTCAGACCTCGCGTCGCGCTCGCAAATCTGCAGCCGGTTACGATCTCACCCGACTTTTTGTCGGCTCAGAGGGAACCCTCGGCGTAATTACTGAGGTTACGTTGAGACTTTACGGGATTCCCGAAGCCATCTCCTCAGCCGTATGTACGTTTCCAGACGTCGACAGCGCTGTCAATACGGTTATCACTACGATCCAGTACGGTGTACCCATTGCCCGCATCGAGCTTCTGGATGAAGCTCAGGTCGACGCCATCAACCAATACTCCAAGACCGATCTCACCGTGGCGCCAACCCTGCTTCTGGAGTTTCACGGAACTGACCAGGGGGTCAAGGAGCAGGCCGAGATTGTGCAGGAGATCGCGGTAGACTCAGGCGGCAGTAATTTTCAATGGACCACAAATACCGAGGAGCGTAATCGACTGTGGCAGGCGCGTCACGATGCGGCATACGCCTGCAAAGCGCTGCGACCGGGCGGTGAAATCTGGGCGACCGATGTTTGCGTGCCTATTTCACGCCTGGCTGAATGTATTCGTGAGACGCAACAGGATATTCGGGATTTTGGTTTATTTGCCCCAATCGTTGGCCATGTCGGCGATGGTAATTTTCATCTTTGTCTTTTGGTTGGCAAGGATGATCCTGCTGAAAGCAAAAAAGCGAACGAATTGCATGAGCGTATGGTCATGCGGGCGCTTGGCATGGGCGGCACCTGCACCGGGGAGCATGGGGTGGGTTACGGCAAGCTCGACTTTCTGGTGGCTGAGCATGGTGAGGCGATCAGTGTCATGCGCTCGATCAAGCAGGCGTTGGATCCAGACAACATCATGAATCCCGGTAAAGTGCTGCGTGTGTGACGGGTGCTGTGGCCAGGCGTTTATTCCACCGCCGTCTGGTCAGTCACTACCATAGTAGGGTCGCGTAATCAGGCAACCCATGGAGCATTGGTCGATCCGTAAACCTGCAGTGCACACCCAGGGCGGGGTGGTAGTGGCACAGCACGCATTGGCCGCCGAGGCAGGCGCAAAGGTGCTGGCCCGGGGTGGCAACGCAGTGGACGCGGCCATCGCAACTGGTTTTGCCCTGAGCGCGGTTGAGCCCTGGATGAGTGGGCTGGGTGGTTGCGGTTTCATGACGGTTTACCTGGCCCGTGAAAACCGAAGTTATGCGCTGGAGTTTGGGGTGCGTGCTCCGGGTGCGCTCAATGTAAACGACTATCCACTCAGCACCGGTTTTGACTCTGATCTTTTTGCCTGGCCGGGGGTGCTGGAGAACCGCAATGTGCTGGGCCCGTACTCAGTCGCAGTACCGGGCTTTGTGGCAGGATTGGGCGAGGCGGCCAAACGCTTTGGGACGCTTTCGTGGCCACAACTTCTCGCGCCTGCGATCGCTCTGGCGGAGCAGGGGCTTTTCGTAGATTGGTATTCAAGTCTTAAGATTGCCTCCAGCGCGGCGGATATTGCCCGCTTTGAATCTACACGCTCGGTGTATCTGCCAGAGGGTCATGTGCCGATGGGTCACTGGGCTGGTTCACCACCGGTGATTGAATTAAAAGGTCTTGCAAAAACGCTCGCGCAACTCGCCGATCAGGGCCCGGCCTCTTTTTACCAGGGGGATCTGGCAGAGCGTGTACTAGCAGATACGGCATCTGTTGGCATTGGTTTATCTGCCGAGGATCTCGCCTCGTATCGAGTGCACTTTGAGGAATTGTCCGGGGCCAGCTACCGCGACGCGCTTATCTACACTCCGGCGGGGCTTTGTGCTGGTCCAAGCCTGCGCCAGGCTCTAACCGAGCTTGAGCAGTACTTGCCGAACCCACCGATGCAGCCCGATGGGAATTCCACCGCTGCCACCGCTGCCAGTTTGCAGGCGGCCTACGCAGATCGACTGTTACAGATGGGTGATAGCCCTGATGGCAAGATCCCTGCCTGTACTACCCATCTGAACGTTACCGATCGCAACGGCAATGTCGTCGCGCTCACCCAGACACTGCTGTCGGTTTTTGGATCCCGTTTGCTGTTGCCTGACACCGGGATCCTTATGAATAACGGCATCATGTGGTTTGACCCTGAGCCGGGCCGGCCCAACTCGATGGCCCCGGGCAAACAGCCCTTATGCAATATGTGCCCTACAATCGTGGCCGAGCCAGCAGGGCCTGTTACAGCTCTGGGCGCCTCCGGCGGGCGGCGCATCGTCTCATCGATCATGCAGTTGATTTCGTTCATCGCCGATTTCTCCATGGATCCCGAAAAGGCCATGCACCAACCCCGCGTTGATGTCAGTGGTGTAAGCCAGGTTGTGGCAGATGCCGCCTTTGATCCTGCGATACTTCAGGCATTGGGTGAAAAGGTGGCCGACTTAAGTACTGCTGACCACGGTGTTTACCCCAGCCTGTTTGGCTGCCCCTCGATAGCTCGGTTTGACCCGGCCAGCGGCTGCTCAACAGGCGCGGCTTTTGTGCAATCTCCATTGGCTGCGGCCGTTGCCGAGCTGGTGGACTGTTAATCAAGCGTATCGGGGTTATTCCAGGAGGAGGCCTTGCAGCGTCTATCCCAGAGTCGCCGGGCGGGGCCACGACAGATCAGCGGTGAAGGTCACCTGCCGATCGAGGATGGTCGTTTTGAGTACAGGTCTGAGTTCTTGGCGCCAGCTGAAGCATCACATTATTGCCAAACTTTGATCAAAAAGGTCTCCTGGCATACGCCCCGTGTGCACCTTTACGGGCGCTGGGTGAATTCACCGCGCCAGGCCGCCTGGTATGGTGATCCCGAAGCGGTATATGGCTACTCAGGCAGTGTAAACCAGCCGCTACCCTGGCTGGCCGAACTCAAGGAGTTGGGTGAGGAATTGGCGGCTTTTTCTGGATACAGCTTTAACAGCGTTTTGCTTAATTATTACCGGACGGGGTCTCAGAGCATGGGCTGGCATAGTGATGATGAGCGCGAGCTCGGCCCTGCGCCGACTATTGCCTCTATCAGTCTGGGTAGTCCCCGGCGTTTTCTGTTGCGACACCGGCGCCGCAAAGATCTGCCCGTGCATGAAATCGTGCTCGGGCACGGCTCCTTGCTGCTGATGAGTGGTGAGTCTCAGATAGCCTGGCGTCACAGTGTGCCAAAGACAGCCCGTCCAGTTGCTCCCCGGGTTAACCTTACCTTCCGCCAGATCCAAGGCAGCTAGGAACCCTCGATGACTTCAGCCCACATTCAAACCCAGGCTGCTGATTACCGGCCGCTTGCTGAGGCGATGCGTCCGCGTAATCTTGAGGAGTTTGTCGGCCAATCGCATCTGATTGGCCCAGGTTCGGCGTTGCGTGAGGCGTTGGTAGGTGGGTACGTGCATTCGATGGTGCTCTGGGGGCCGCCGGGCACGGGCAAAACCACGCTGGCGCGAATGGTGGCGCACTATTGTGACGCCCGCTTTCAGGTGCTCTCTGCAGTGACCGCCGGAGTTAAGGATGTGCGCGAGGTCGTGGCGCAAGCCAAAGCATTGCCGGGCAAACTGGTGTTGTTTGTTGATGAAGTCCATCGTTTCAACAAAGCACAGCAGGACGGTTTTTTACCGCACGTGGAAGATGGCACTTTGGTGCTGATTGGCGCCACCACAGAGAATCCGGCTTTTGAGCTCAACAATGCATTGCTCTCACGGCTACGTGTTTATGTATTAAAGGCTTTGGCCCGCGAGGACCTGCAATCACTGCTGGAACGCGTGTTGTCTGATTGCGATCGAGGCCTGGGACGGCTGAACCTGACTCTGTCAGATTATGGCCGGGACTGCCTACTGGATGCGGCTGATGGTGATGCACGTCGCCTATTGAATTTTCTTGAAATCGGGTCTCAGTTTGCCACGGCGACAGACGATGGGCATGAACTTACCGACCGGGTATTGCCGGAGGTGATCGGCACGCCCTTGCGTCGCTTTGATAAGGGCGGCGATCTTTTTTATGACCAGATATCAGCGCTACATAAATCGATGCGTGGTACTGATCCGGATGCTGTGCTGTATTGGTTTGCGCGGATGATCGACGGCGGCTGCGACCCGCGTTATATCATCCGGCGGGCAATTCGCATGGCCAGCGAGGATATCGGTAATGCTGACCCGCGAGCACTCAGTTTGACGCTGGATGCTGCGCAGACCTACGAGCGTCTGGGTTCTCCAGAGGGCGAATTGGCGATCGCTCAGGCGTTGGTCTATCTGGCCTGCGCCCCAAAGAGTAACGCGGTCTATAAGGGTCTCAACGCTGCGCTACAAGTGGCCCAAGAAACTGGCACCCAGGAGGTGCCTTTGCATCTGCGCAATGCCCCAACCCGCCTTGCTAAAGAACTGGGCCATGGCGAAAAATATCGCTATGCACACGATGAGCCCCAGGGCTATGCCCAAGGGGAGACTTACCTGCCCGACACCCTGCAAGGCCAGCGTTTTTATTATCCAGTGGATCGCGGTCTTGAGATCAAGATTCGGGAAAAGCTCGAACGCCTGCGGGGACGATCGCAGCAGACCAACAACGATGACGACTGAGCGCACCCGGCTGGTACGGGCGTTGAGTACGGCAAAGCCGGCAAGTATCGCCGAGCTTGCCTTGGCAGTTGGGATCGGTGAGCCGGCAGTAAAGCGATATCTTTCAGAACTGGAGGCAGATGGCCTTCAGTTCCAGGTAACCGCCTCGCCTGACTACCAGTTGGGCTTAGCGGTCGATCCAATGGAAGAGGCGCATCTCAAATCCGCTCTGACAACCAGAGGGTTTCCGTTTGCCGACCAGGTTGTTCTGCTGGATACCGTGGATTCAACCAGTAACTGGCTGACCCGCCAGGCTGGCAACAGTGAGTTACACGGCCAGGTTTGTATCAGTGAGTTTCAAAGTGCCGGCCGTGGCCGACGCGGGCGCTCCTGGCGGGGCTCGCCTTATCGTAATTTGATGCTGTCGATGGGCTGGCGCTTTTGCAAAGGGGCTGTCCAGTTAGGGGGGCTTAGCCTTTCCATCGGCCTCGCATTGGCGAGCCGCTTACGTGAACTCGGCGCCGACAAGGTTGGCTTGAAGTGGCCCAACGATCTTTTTGCGTCGGGCGAAAAACTCGGTGGGGTGCTGGTGGAGCTGAACTCCAGTGCCGATAAAGAGGTGTGTGCGATCATCGGGATTGGGTTAAATATCGATGACCCTTCTCTTGCAACCCTCGATACAGGTCAGGGGGTAACTGATTTGGCATCACAGATTAACGGGCCGCTGCCTCAGCGCACAGAACTGATTGCATATGTGCTGGCCGATCTGGTTCGGGCGCTGGAACGATTTGATAATCGGGGCTTCATGCCCGACCAGCCCGGCTGGAATGCGCTGGATATTTTTCGCGGGAAGGCTATTCGGGCGACTTCGCAGCGGGAGTTCGTGGTCGGGGTAGGTGAGGGCGCCGACGAACTCGGCCGTTACCGACTTCGCTGTGATGGCGGCTCTATTACACCGATAATAGCTGGCGATATCACTCTATCATTTGACCCCCTGGGTTACCTTTAAGTTAAAGCGAATCATGCAGACCAAACGATGAACCTGTTGGTGGATCTGGGTAACAGCCGGATTAAGTGGGCGCTATCGAGCGGACAAGACTGGTCTGTGGGAGACCCGTTTGGCAATGAGGGATCTGCCACGGACTTTGATGCCTGGCGGGAAGTCACAACTCCGGTGCGGGTGATCGTTTGCAACAGCGCAGGTGATGATGTGGTTGATCCACTGCACGAGTGGTGTGATAAGGCTTGGGGATTAAAGCCAACCTTTCTTAGCGCTCAGCGTGCGCAGCACGGGGTGCGCAATTGTTATCAGGATCCTGCCACCTTAGGTTGTGATCGTTGGCTGGCATTGATCGCAGCGCGTGATCAGCGAAGCGGCTCGTTGGCCGTGGTGGATTGCGGCACTGCAATTACGGTCGATGCGCTTTTGGCCGACGGGCAATTCCTGGGCGGGGTGATCAGCGCTGGCCCACAGGTCGCAACCCAGGCCTTGCTTGAGCATGCCAGTCATTTACACGGTGAGTTAAAAGCGTACTCGGGCGCATTCAATTCGGATACTGGTTCGGCTGTCGGCAATGGCGCTCTGGCCTTTGCGGCGGGAGGAATCGACAAAGTCCTCAGTGAATTCTCGGCGCAGTTGGGAGATAACTTCGCTGTATTGATGACAGGCGGTTGGGCAACGACAATAGCCCCTCTTTTAGCCAGGGCGGCTGATATCAAGCCCGACCTGGTGTTGCAGGGGATTGAGCAGGCCAGCCGCGAAATACCATGAAATGGCTCTTTTTTTTACTGATCCTGGCCAATGGCGCCCTTTATCTATGGGCGACCAATGCCACGCCTCAGGCGGGAATAGATCTGCCAGAAGCCGAACCAGGAGTAAATCTTGACTCAATGGAGCTGGTCTCGGAAAAGGCGATTGTGGTCGGTGCCCGGACTGATTGCCTGCGGATCGGCCCTTTCGCAACCCGTGAAACCCTCGACAACGGCTGGAGCTTGCTGGTCAATCACGGGTACGGGTTGACTCGCCAGCGTACCGCGGCAAGAGAGGAGCGCATTTATCAGGTAGTTGCTGGGCCTTTTGGCTCCGATATCGCCCGTGATAACGCCCGGATCAAATTACAGGATCAGGATATAAGGGCAACCAGCCTGAGACGCAGTGATGAGAAACTATTGTTGCTGCAACCTTTCGCGAAGGAGCCCATGGCCGTTGCCTATGCGGCAAGCCTGGAATGGCTGCAATTGCCAGTCAATGTCAGGTTGCAGGTGCGCACCCTGGGGCCACTTTACTGGCTCGAGGTGCCAGATGTGATTACCGAGCAGCGCCGCGAAGAATTGGCCAAATTGAATTGGGCCGACGCCATGGCTGAGCTCACTCCCGTAATCTGCCCCAAGAGTGGCTGAACATCTATCTCTGTCGTTGCTGTCTGTCGGTATGCGCAGGAGGTAAAATACGCCACGCGCGTTGTTGCGTGTCTCACAAAGCCCGCATAGCTCAGTTGGTAGAGCAGCTGATTTGTAATCAGCAGGTCGATGGTTCGAATCCGTCTGCGGGCTCCATTACACGCCTTCTATCAATACCAGATGGGCAATCGAAGCAGCTTCGCGCACAACCCTCGCGGCGGTGTACTGCTCCGACTCATAAAATGCTCTCGCGCGTTCCACGCTATCGAACTCAATCACAATGCAAAGGCCTAAAGTGTCTCCCTCTCTGGATTCTGGGTTTGGGTCGCGGGCAAGCACGATTCCGCCGTACTCGCCGATGACGGGGCCCGCCATCGCTTTGAATTTCTCAAACCCCTCTTTGTCATGAACCTTGATATGTGCGACGAGATAACCTTTAGGCATTTTTCTATCCTTATGTTGTTGTGGCGATGGAATTAGTTGATCTTATTCGAGTCAAAGATGATGGCGCCGTCAACGGGGCAGCACAAGGCGTCACGGTGGTGTTCGACGGCCGCAAAACTTCTAAGGCGTGATTCGAAAAGCAGAATCTTCAGGGGCGCTGCTATCAATACTATCAATAGTAGGGCCTATCTGGTCCGGTTAGAAAGCTCCAGCAAGGTGATATAGCGCGTCGCAGCCACGATACTCTGCTCGCCTTGCCAGGCCGCCTTGGCCGCCTGTAACTCGGCATCGATTGGGTTAACCGGTTTTTTGGCGTCCCCGGGATGCCTTGGCGGCTCAAGCAGTGCTTGAAGTTGCTTCCAGATTCTGGCCATAACGTCTATTTAATAACTAACACTGCCTTCAGATCAATGGGCATATTAAACTGTGTCATCCAGGGTTACCAGGCAGCAAGAGATGAGCCGAGATTCGCAAAAACACATAACACCTATCTGCGAATTTGACGTGGCCGATGTGCTGCCCGGGAGTCGGGTGCAAGAGGCGTACCGCCGGGACGGCGTGGTCTGTTTGAGAAACGCTCATGACAAGGCCTGGTTATCGCTGATCGAGGCAGGTATTGATGAGGCTTTGTCGGGCGGCAGTCAAGACATCGATATCGTCGATAAGGCACAAGATGTTGGGCGCTTTTCTTTTTCAAGCCAGGCCTGGCAGCAGGTAAAGCCCTTTCGTGAAGCAATATTTAATTCCCGCGCGCCAGATCTGGCCTGGGCATTGCTTGGGTCTGATGCGCTAACCCTGCTCTATGATTTTTTACTGATCAAGGAGGCACGTACTGCGAGTGCAGTTACGCCGTGGCACCAGGACCACGCCTACTACCCGCTCCATGGGACGGGGGTGATTAACTGCTGGACGGCACTGGATCGTATCCCGATGGAGACCGCACTGCGGTTCTGGCGTGGATCTCATGCCCGAGCATGTCTATACCAGGCTGTCGATTTTTCCGGTGACGCCGATTACCGCCATGGGCGAGATGACCGCCCGACGATCCCCGCTATTGATGATGATCCGACCGCCGAGATTCTTGGGTGTGAGCTCGATCCCGGCGATATGCTGGCCTGGGATTCGTACACCTTTCACAGTGCCCCGGGCAATTCCCGCAACACTCGGCGGGCGGCGTTTTCAATAAACTGGGTTGGAGATGGAATCACGTTTCACGATATCCCGTCGCTTTCAACCTACCGGGCGCCAGGCCTGGTCGAGGGTTCATCTATTGAGTGCGACAAGTTTCCTGTGGTTCGTCAGCATAGGGCCGTGGCGGATTAATAATCTGAGTCGAAGTCTAAAGACGCAAGGATCTAAGTGGATCGATCGGGCCCGTAAGCATTGCTTCTTGTATGAACGAAAAGGCAGTCATCAGGCTCGACGGTATTGTTGAATGAATCCAACAAAGCGCTATTTGCAAACGCTGCTGACCTATTACGAAGAGGAGGTTTCTGGTGAGACCTATTTTCTGGGTCTGGCAGAGCATTTTGTTGAGCATAAAAAGTTGATGCTCCTGGCAAAAGTAGAGCGCTATGCGGCGCAGTCTGTTTTGCCGTTACTTGAGAAATATGCCCTTAGCCCGCGAGACGAATCTATTCTGAAAGCCGAGGGTGAAGAGGCGATCCAGCAGCACCAGAATATGGGCTGGTTGCAATTTATGGCACATATCGTACAGCGGTACCCGGACTACCTGGATGAATTCTTGGCCCTGCAGGCTATGGCGCCCAAGGAGGATCATTTGGCACTGAAGATACTGACAGAGCACGAGGTGGCGGCGATCGATTTTGCCAGGCGGGAGATTGCTGGAGATCCCGATAGCCTGGATTCATTAAACCAATACCTCCAGCGTTAAAGACTTAAAAGACGCCGCTATGAGCCTCAATGAAACTTACTCACCTGAAGGCTGGCAATACTCATTTTCAACTGAAGATCAAGTTGAAGGTTTTGAATAGATATTGAGATACTTAAGGCAGATAACCCGCAGACACGATGCCAGGTTTTTATCGTTCGCAACCAGACATTGATCAGAAATTTTCTGGATCACACAACGAAACGACAAGGTCTTGCTGGCCCTCACCACCTGTTAAAGCAGTGCTTGTGATCTGCGAAGATTATTCTTTAAGTTCCTGCTGGCGCATCGGCATGGGCTGGATAGCATCCAACTTGAGTTTCTCTTCCCCCGGGCCGACAAAAAGGTAGCGGACCTTTCTTTTGCTGCCAGGAAAAAACAAGGTTGGTTCTGCAGTGACCGTAAGTGTTTTCATTGTGCGGTCAGGGAAAAGTGTTTTTGCATTGTTAATGCAAAGAACGTCGTCTTCAAGACAAACTACCGCGATCCCCTGTTCTGAGATTTCCTGGCTACTGATCCACGGACTCCATTGCTGGCTGAGGTGCTGCAGTACCGAGGGATGATCCAGTGAATGAAAAGCGATACTGTCTGGGGCGTTGTGACCCCCGCCGACTATCCTTAAGGGCATCTGATAGGCCTCATGCCAGAGTTGGGTGATCACCCGACCCAGTTCCTTACCCGGAAACCGGTGCATCTGGTGATGGGTCGAGGCAAGCCCGGTGACAAGCAGCGTGGTAGGCAGCACAAGCGCCCAAATGAAGGCGGCCCGGATCATCTGGCGTGATGCCATGACGTGATTGCCTGGGGGCCATTGCAGCAAAAGGACGATGCCGGCCAGGCTTAAGGTGGGCCCACCCCATCGACTGGAAATATCGATGCCAGCGGTAAAACCAACCACAGTGGTTCCAAGCAGCGGAAACAAGAACATCCAGTAGATAAAGGAGCGCATTTCTCGACCCGGTAACTGCTGATCACCCGTATCCGCTGCGTCGGGCCTGCCCAGCCCCGTCCGGAAGCGGATAAAGAGAAACACGGCCACAAGGGGGCTAAGGTAGAGCAGTTGCGCGAGCAGAAAACGAATACTTCGCCAGCGGACTTTCAGATCGGTCGGCGCCAGGTAATCTCCAATATGCGTCACAGTACCGACCTGGTGGGTGAAGACGTACCACAGGTGCCAACCCAAAAGAGCGCAGAAAACCGCCAGAGACAGGTATGGCCCTGGCGTCTTTAAAGATGCGCGTCCTTGAGGAAAGATCAGCAGATAAAGAGCTATCGCGGGCAACATGGCGGCCGAGTAGTACTTGGTTAACATGGCCAGCGCGGCTGCCAGACCCAATGCGATCCAGTATCGGGTGTGGCCACGTTGGATCGCGAAATAAGCCAGGAGGGTTGTGAGGGCCCACATTGGAATCAGCATGGAACTGTGATTCAGCCGCATGCCCAAAAAGCTGAAGTAGGGCAGGAACTCGAGCAGGCACACTGCCGCCAAGGCACTGCCGGGGGTCAGGTACTCACGGGCGAGGCGCCAGACACAATAAAAGGCGGCCAGGAGATTGAGTTGGGTGAGCAGGTTGTAGGCCCAATTGTTGGTGCCCACCGTGTTCAGAAAGCCAGCGACAACCCAGGGCAGGAAGGGGGGGTGTAAGCGATAGGAGCCCATCCATTCCTGGCCCCAGGCAAAATGCATCATGCTGTCGGTGTCCAGCTCATGCCGGGCAAGACTTGGGACAACTGTCCAGAAAAGAACGTGAATCAGGGCAAACAGCCAGAATAGATACTGGCAGCGGTGTGCGGTCAGAGCCATCGAGAGATAAAACGTGTAATCGGGCAGCCAATGGTATCTCTGAACGGGGTAAAGCCCAAAGAAATTGATCTACGTAATCACAAATCACCCAATTAATCGGACCTCGCCTTTGCTATCGGGCAGTTCAAAAACTGAGGAATTTTGGGCCAAGTGGCGGAACCGACCGCCTTGAGGCTCGAAAACATTAAGCCCTGGTAAACTACGCCTGTCTGGTCGAATCTAACCTCAGTAACAAGCGCCGAATCCGTTTTTTGAGTATTGGCAGCGAGTTGGGAACCATTTCCTGATGAAAAACAGGGTTTTATCAGGTAAATAGTCCAAAACACCCCTATACCTTGGCAGCCCATTCGGCTAGAATCGCCACCCCGCGATATCGATTATTGGGGTGCGATTGGCGGGGGGATGCCGAGCGAGTGGTCCATTTCCAGCCTGCAGACCTTAATTAATTGACGGAACGCCGATATTTCGAGAAAATTAACTGTTTACGCTTTTCGGAGGGGTTCCCGAGCGGTCAAAGGGGGCAGACTGTAAATCTGTTGGCTCAGCCTTCGGAGGTTCGAATCCTCCCCCCTCCACCAGGTGGCCGTCGGTGGGCATGGCGACCAGGACCGGGAATAAAGACCAGCATGAGGGCGATCGCACGAACCCAATCAGAAAACGGATGCTTTTTGGGCGGGTGTAGTTCAATGGTAGAACCTCAGCCTTCCAAGCTGATGATGTGGGTTCGATCCCCATCACCCGCTCCAGCACTGGGCAGTGCCCACATAGCTCAGTCGGTAGAGCACTTCCTTGGTAAGGAAGAGGTCA
>JABINT010000099.1 GCA_018698075.1 Acidiferrobacteraceae bacterium | reverse complement strand
ATTGTTTCCACAACGCCAGGTGGTGCAGTTGCATATCGATAATATCGCGCCCGGCGGCGGCGGCATTCATTGCATTACCCAGCAACAGCCGGTTTCGGCCAATACTGGTATGGGCGTTTCCAGATGAGCAAGAATCAACTCACATCCGAGCGACACTACGACATCCACGTATTTTGCTGCATCAACGAGCGCGAATCGGGCCACCCGCGCGGTTCATGCAGTGCGCGGGGTGCCGGTGAGCTGCAGGCGTACATGAAAGTCCGTGGCAAGGTGCTGAAACTGGGTAAACGCGTTCGAATCAATAAGAGTGGCTGTCTCGACCGCTGTGAGCTGGGGCCGGTCATGGTGATTTACCCTGAAGGAATCTGGTATCACTACCAAAGCCGCGAGGATATCGACGAAATTCTTGAGCACCATGTGATCGGCGGTGAGACGGTTCAGCGGTTGATGCTGCAGCCGGGGCAGAGCGTGCTGACGCCTGCCGAGCCACCACGCATCGAACTGCAGGTGAAAAAGATCAAAGAAAGCCCCAATGATGTCTCTCGCTATGAGTTGGTGTCGTCCGATGGGCAAGATTTGCCATCGTTTGTTCCTGGAGCACATATCGATCTTTTTACCGGGCCAGGTCTACGTCGCTCGTACTCGCTTGCCGGAGACCCTGCTGTGCGCAATCGCTACGTGCTGGGTATACGCCGTGAAAAACCCAGCCGTGGCGGTTCCGAGTGGCTGCTTGACCATCTCGCAGTGGGGGATCATGTCAGTGCTTCGCTCCCGGCAAACAATTTTTCGCTTGATCGGCAAGCGACTCATCACACCCTGATTGCTGGCGGCATAGGCATCACCCCGATGATGGCGATGGGTCATCTGTTAATGCGGGAGGGGGCATCGTGCCATCTGCATTTTTGTGCACCCAATGAGCGCAGCGCTCCCTTTCTCGACGAGATTCGCGAGATTTTTGATGATAAGCTGACATTACATTTTGACGGCGGTGATTCAACCCAGGGGATTGATCTTCCTTCGGTATTAAAAGATCCCTCGCCCAAAGAGCATGTTTACGTGTGCGGCCCACCAGGCCTGGTGGCAAGCGTGCGTGCGCAAGCTTCACATTGGCCGCCTGGGTCAGTGCACTGGGAACAATTTTCTGCTTCACCAGTTTCCAAGGCCAAAAGCAATGAGGCTTTTACGGTGCTGCTCTCACGCCAGCAGGTCCGCTTGGAGGTGCCGCCTGACCAAAGTATTCTGGATGTCGTGCGTAGCGCGGGAATCGAGGTGGAATCTTCTTGCGAGGATGGTTTGTGCGGCTGTTGCCGAACCCGACTGCTGGGTGGGGTCCCGGAGCACCGCGATGTGGTGTTGACAGATAGCGAGAAAGCTATCGGCGATGAAATGATGATCTGTATCTCACGGGGCAAAGCCGGCGAGACCTTGGTGCTTGATCTTTAGCGGCCTGGATTCTTGCTATGCCACAAACCCATTGACCGTTAAGGTGTGGCGCATGCGTCGTTTAGGGGACTAACTGGATTAGGGTTGCGATTGCGCCAGTATCTGCGGAATATAGCTTTCCCAGCCAATAGCCATCAGGTGTACACCGGGGCTTACCGAGCGTAGTTCGCGGATAGTCTTTGCGGCAATCTCAACGCTCACCCGTGCAATCTGATTTTTGTCGTCACCCGCGTCAGCAATCTGCTGGATCAAGGCATCTGGAATATCGACTCCGGGGATGCGTTCGTTCATATAGGCTGCCATCTTTACCGATTTGATCGGGATGATTCCGGCCAGCATCGGCCTGGGGGAGCGAGCTTTGTCAAGAAACGCCGCATAGGCCTGGACGTCGTAAACTGCCTGAGTCTGAAAGAACTGTGCCCCGGCATCGATCTTACGGTGCAGATTGTCGATCTCCATATCAGGATCACTTGCACCGGGATTCGCCACAGCACCGGCGAAAAGTTGTGGCTTGCCGCTCAGTTCGTTACCCGTCAGATCAGTTCCATTGTTCAGGGCATGTACCGCCTCCAGCAACTGGGAGGCAAAAAGATCGAATACCGGCTTGGCATCGGGGTGATCACCGTTCTTCGGCGGGTCGCCACCCATGAAGACAATATTCGATATCCCAAGAGCCGCAGCACCGAGGATACTGGCCTGAATCGCAAGACGGTTTTTGTCGCGTGCCGTCATCTGCACAATCGGTTCGATCCCGTGATCCAGTAGTAGATGGCCCACCGCAACTGGATCCATGGCCATACGGGCGGCGTGGGATTCAGTCAGGTTAATGGCGCAAACATGGGGCTTAAGCAGAGCCGCCTTATCCAGAAGGGGTTCCAGATTTATCCCCTTGGGCGGCGTCAGTTCGCTGGTGATTACAAAATCGGATGATGCCAATGCCTGGGAAAGGTGGCTCATGCTGGTTTCTCCAATGAAAGCGCGTGGTCGGCTGAAAACTCAGCCGGCGTACGGTGCATCATAGGGTCTGGACCCCATCCGTCAACTATCTGGTCCGACATTGAACTGTTTATGGTCGCCATAAAAGATCGTTGTGATTTTAACCGCTGGTGACCTTGACTATCTCCGGTAAAATTGATGCCCTCTACAACGCCTCACTCCAAGGCACGCTTGTGTTGTGCCTGATTTTCCCACGCGGCTTGGATTATGAAAAAGATTGGCAAGATTCTGGTAGCGAACCGAAGCGAAATCGCGATTCGGGTTATGCGCGCTGCGGCCGAACTGGATATTGCCAGTGTGGCTATTTATTCCGAGGAAGATCGCTTTGCCCTGCATCGGTTCAAAGCGGCACAGGCTTACCGTATAGGCAAGGACTGTTCACCGGTGCAGGCCTATTTACAGATAGACGAGATCGTACAGGTCGCAGTGCGCTCGGGCGTGGATGCAGTCCACCCGGGTTATGGGTTTCTCTCAGAGAGTCCCGACTTTGCCACAGCCTGCATTTCGGCAGGGCTGATGTTCATAGGGCCATCGCCCGAGGTGATGCGTCGCCTGGGAAACAAGGTTCAGGCGCGCGCGCTGGCGCAAGAGCACCATGTGCCGGTGATGCCGGCGACCGATGCTTTACCCTCAGATCCAGCTGCGGTTCGGGCCCAGGCAAACGCCATCGGTTATCCACTGATGCTTAAGGCCTCATGGGGTGGCGGAGGCCGTGGCATGCGGGTTATAGAAAACGACGCCGACCTCGATGCTATGGTCGATATTGGACGGCGCGAAGCGGATACTGCGTTCGGCAATGACGAGGTCTACCTTGAAAAGCTGGTACGTCGGGCGCGGCATGTCGAAGTGCAGATCCTCGGAGATCAGCAGGGCAATCTGGTACACCTGTTTGAGCGAGATTGCACAGTACAGCGCCGTAACCAGAAAGTGGTCGAGCGTGCTCCGGCGTTTTTCCTGACAGATTCGGAGCGTGAGACCATCTGCGAGGCCGCACTGCGTTTGTGCCGGGGCGTTGGTTATTACAACGCTGGCACAGTGGAGTTTCTGCAGGATGCTGATTCTGGAGAGTTCTACTTTATCGAGGTGAATCCGCGTATCCAGGTCGAACATACGGTCACGGAAGAGATCACTGGCATTGATATCGTAAAGGCCCAGATCCGGATCGCCCAGGGCTGCACCATCGGCACTGACGAATCCGGAGTTCCACCACAGCAGAAGATTTTGCTGCGTGGCCACGCCATGCAGTGTCGTATTACCACGGAAGATGCTCAAAACAACTTTATTCCAGATTACGGAGAGGTCGATACCTACCGCAGCCCTTCGGGTTTTGGTATCCGTCTGGATGCCGGAACGGCCTACAGTGGCGCACGGGTGACTCGCCACTATGATTCGCTGTTGGTTAAGGTCACCAGCCGGGGCAATACCCCGGACGAGGTTATCCGGCGCATGCTTAGGGCTTTGCACGAGTTTCGGGTACGTGGCGTTAACACCAACATGCCTTTTTTGATCGGGTTGCTTAGCAACGAAGATTTCCGCCGGGCCGATTACACCACGCGCTTTATTGACGACACGCCTGAGCTGATGTCGTTTCCGCGCCGGCGGGACCGGGTCACGCGGTTGTTGCGCTTTATCGGCGATATCACGATTAACGGCAACCCGACGGTCAAGGGGCGGCGGGTGGTGCAATCACCACGCGTACCGCGCGTACCGCGGGTTAGCGAACAGCCACTGTTGCCGGGCAGTCGCGACCGATTGGCTGAATTGGGTCCACAGGGGTTTGCGCGCTGGATGCTGGATCAGCCACAGGCCCTGATCACCGATACCACTTTTCGTGATGCTCATCAATCGCTGCTGGCAACCCGCGTGCGCAGTTATGATCTGATCGCGGTTGCCGATGCCTATGCCCGGATGCTGCCACAGTTGCTCTCGGTTGAGTGCTGGGGCGGGGCGACCTTTGACGTTGCGATGCGTTTTCTAAACGAATGTCCATGGCAGCGTCTGGCGGCACTGCGTGAGCGCATGCCCAATATTCTCACCCAGATGCTGCTGCGCGCCTCAAACGCTGTGGGCTATACCAATTACCCGGATAACGTGGTGCGATATTTTGTCGGCCAGGCTGCTGCAGGTGGCGTGGATGTGTTTCGTATATTTGACTCTCTCAACTGGGTTGAGAATATGCGTGTGGCCATTGATGCGGCTGGAGAGACTGGCAAGTTGGTCGAGGGTGCGATCTGCTTTACGGGTAATCTCAGCGATCCGCAGTGCACCAAATACAACCTGGACTATTACCTCGATCTTGCCCGCCAACTGGAAGCGGCCGGCTCACACATCCTGGGCCTTAAGGATATGGGTGGGCTGTGTCGTCCGCAGGCTGCCCGCGACCTGATTGGCGCACTTAAAAGCGAGGTATCCATCCCAATTCATTTTCACACCCACGATACCAGCGGCATCGCCGGCGCCAGCGTGCTGGCAGCGGTAGAAGCCGGAGTCGATGCGGTCGACTGTGCCATGGATGCCATGAGCGGTTTGACCTCGCAGCCCAATTTGGGGTCCATTGTCGAAGCCTTGCGTCACGGGCCACGCGATACCGGTCTGGATGCCAATGCCATCCGCGAACTGTCTCGCTATTGGGAGGCCGTGCGCGAAAATTACGCTGCCTTTGAGGGTGAGGAGCGTTCCGGTGCTTCAGAGGTCTATGTTCATGGGATGCCGGGTGGGCAGTACACCAACCTGCGCGAACAGGCTCGCTCGCTGGGGCTGGCGGATCGCTGGTCCGAGGTGGCGCACGCTTATGCGCAGGTCAACGATCTTTTTGGCGACATTATCAAGGTAACACCCACCTCAAAAGTAGTCGGCGACATGGCGTTAATGATGGTAACCAATGGCCTGACCCGACAGAACATCGAGGATCCGGACTATGCCGTCGCCTTTCCTGAATCCGTGGTGTCATTATTTCGCGGCGACATCGGTCAACCTTACGGTGGCTTCCCCGAGGCCTTGCAGAACAAGATTCTTGGCGGTGAGGCACCATTGATCGAACGTCCGGGCGAAATCTTACCGCCGGCTGATCTTAATGTCATGCGCGAAGAGGCTGAACAGCAGATTGAGCGGTCGTTGTCGGATGCGGAACTGGCTTCTTATCTGATGTACCCGCAGGTCTTTACCGATTATGCCCAGTCCCGTCGACAGTACGGCGACATGACCGCAGTGCCGACCCGGGTTTTCTTCTATGGAATGGAATCAGGCCAGGAGATCAACATTGATCTGGAAACCGGCAATACCCAGATCATCCGTTTCCTGGGTTTGAGTGAGCATCATGACGATGGTCTGCGTACAGTATTTTTTGAAGTAAATGGTCAGCCGCGACAGATCAACGTGACTGATCGCGCTTATGAAGTTAGCCGTCCAACGCAGCCCAAGGCCGACCCCGCTGATCCAGGCCAGGTGGGCGCACCGATGCCGGGTCTGATCGTGCAGATCAACGTGGCGTCGGGCGACACCGTGCGGGCCGGTGAGGTGTTGATCATTATCGAAGCAATGAAAATGCAGACCAGCGTTCGCGCTGAGCGCGACAGTACGATCGGCGCGCTAAAGGTAGAGCCTGGCCAGCAGGTAGATGTCAAGGATCTGCTACTGGAGCTTGATTGAGCCTGCCAGTATCGGGTGGCTTTGCTATGCTTGCCTTTTGAACTGGCCACACCAATAGATCAGACGCTTGAAGGCCGACATTGTCATTATCGGTGGTGGAATTATTGGCTCCAGTATCGCCTATCACCTCCGGCGGCTGCCCGGTTCAGGTACGGTACTGGTACTCGAACGCGACCCAACCTACACCAACGCGGCTACGCCGCTCGGCAACGGTGGGATACGCCGGCTTTTCAGTTTGCCAGAAAACATCCAGATGGCAGGCTATGGCCTTGCGTTTTACCGTGATTTCGCACGCCAGATGGCGCTTGTTGATCAAAGTGAGAGTGTGGATATCGGTTTCAGGAGACAGGGATATCTTTTCATCTCGGATCGCGGCGGGTCTGCACAGATGGAGACCAATTTCCGATTACAGGAGGAGATGGGTGTCGAGGTCGAACTGCTGCAGCCCGACGTATTGCGACAGCGCTTCCCGTCACTGTCCATCAGTGGCATCGATCTTGCAGTGTTGTCGGATCATGACGGCTGGATAGATCCTTATGCGGCGTTGATTGGGTTTCGCCACAAGGCAATTGAACTGGGCGCACGCTACCTTAAGGCGCAAGTTACCGGCCTGATGGCAGAGGGTCTGGCAGTGCGCAAGGCTATACTGGCAGATGGCAGCACTGTTGAAGGCGACGTGTTCGTTAATGCGGCAGGCGCCTGGTGCACGGAGCTTGCGGCGACCGTAGGCCTTGAACTGCCGGTGGAACCGATGTCGCGGGAGAGTTATTTTTTCCGCTGCAGTCAACCGCTCGAAGCGCTGCCGTTCATCAAGACTGAATCCGATCTTGCTTTTCGTCCTGAGGGCGGGGGCTATGTTGGCGGGGTGCCAGACTGGGATGAGCCGTCAGGTTGGAATTTCAACGTGTCGCCCAGCCGTTTTGAGGAGGTGGTGTGGCCGGCCCTGGCGGGGCGGATTCCATCAATGCAGTCCGTCAGGCTTGAGCGCAGCTGGCGCGGACACTACGCCCGCAGCATACTGGACTATTCGCCCATACTGGGTCCGTGGACTGGAGGCCTTGAGAACTTTTTTCTCGCTAACGGTTTTTCAGGTCACGGTATCATGCATGCCCCGGCTGTGGGTCGGGGCCTGGCAGAGCTCATTGTTCAGGGTCGTTATGCCAGTATTGATCTTGGTTGTTTCGGTTATGAACGCATTCGGGCAGGGCGGCCCTACCGGGAAAAAGGCATCATCTGATAACCCAAAGGCAGATTCTGTTGCCAGCGCTCACCTCTTGGGTTAGCGTGCAGTTTACCGAGAAGCAACTACCAAGTTTGAGAAGCCCCTATGCCCCGTATTTTTGTACTATTAGTTGGTTTTGGTGCGAGTTGGATTCTGTCGGTATCTTTGGTCAGCGCATCGGGCGAACCGTCCGCCGGGGCCAGGGGTATGCCGGGCGCCGTTGGCACCTTCGAGTTCCAGCCCAGCGACTGGATCGAGGGCACCACTTCCTGGTGGAAGGACAGCGACGGTGTCGATCCTGATGTGGCGGGTTGTCACATCGGTGCTGACGAGAAAGGTCAAGCGAACGGCCGGATGTTCGGCGAAGCTTGTTTGGCGGATGGCTTGCTGGTGGAGTCCAATCCGGGCGCTGGTGTACTGCACAGTCACAGCAACGATGTGGGTCATCCGGATAAATTTAACTGCAACGTCTGGTGTATCGCTAAAGGATCGGTTAAGGGCGCTTGTGTCGCAGCGGCCTCGCCGCCTTGTGAGCAATCCGCGGTATGTAAGTGTGAATGATGCTGTCGGATAATTCGGGGTGTCAAGATAAACCTGAAACGGTCTTGGCATTAGAGCCTGGCCATATCCATATCGCCTTGATCACTTCCGGCAAGCTTGGTGATGCGCTGATTTCTCTCGTTATTGCCAATAATCTAGCTCGTGTGGGTTTCGTTGTCACAGTCTGTAACGATTTTGTTCATTCGCTTGCTGACTGGCTGCCGGCTCTTTTTACCCGCCCGGAGTTTGGCCCAAATGAATATCCAGATGGATTTTCCAATTTTGATCTGGTGCTGGTTGATGCGCAGTCTCCAAACCTGCCAGCCGAAGGTTCCAATCTGCGGCGCGAACTGGCGTCGCGGGCAGTGTTCTTTGGCCTGTCGCACTTCGATGCCTCCCTGAATGGACGCTTTGATCGGACACTTTTTCCGGCCGATCGGCGGGAGTTGCTTGGTTCTTTATTGGTCGGTAATGGCCTCGCCCGTAACCGGGCTGAAAAAGGGCGCTCGATGGTCGAGCACGTGTGCGCATTTTGTCGTCGTGAATTGAACCTAAAAAACGTAACCCAAGAGATCGGCCTGGTAGCTCCTGTTGGGATCAGTACCATGCCGAATCCCGATCGCATTATCATCTGTCCTACCAGCGGTAAAGCTCGTAAGAACTGGCTCGCCACACGCTTTTTGGAGCTGGCAACTCAACTGAAAGCAAAAGGTAAAGAGCCCGTCTTTACGGTCGCACCTTCAGAGCGGGCTGACTGGCGTCGGCAGTTGGGTAACAAATTTGAGTTAGCAAAAACGGATAGTGCATCGGAGCTGGCGGCGTTGTTGGTGAGCGCCAGCGCGGTAGTGTGTAATGATTCTGGTGTCGGACACCTTGCCGGCGCGCTGGGTACCCCAGTGCTTTGCATCATCTCACGGCGCGATCCGTTCTATACCTGGCGGCCGGGCTGGGGCGCGGTGACATTGGTGCGGCCAGCGTTGCCGGTACGCGCATTGCCGCAAGTGTGGCCATATCTTGTCAGCGTGACTGCGGTGTTACGGCGTCTTGATGTGTTGCTGGAAAAAACAACAACCCCGAATCAGGAAGGATAGTTATGGGACCACTGAAAGGTTACCGTGTTGTTGAGATGGCGGGTCTTGGGCCTGTGCCATTTTGTGCCATGTTGTTATCGGATATGGGCGCAGATGTCGTTCGTATCGATCGCGAAGGTGGCAATAATCCGCTGGGGCTTAAGGTTGACGTTCTGAACCGGGGCCGGCGCTCGGTGGCGCTGGACCTTAAATCTTCGCAGGGCGTGGCGACCTGCCTGGATCTTGTCGCCAAGGCTGATGCCCTGATCGAAGGTTACCGCCCTGGAGTCATGGAGCGTCTGGGTCTTGGCCCACAGGAATGCCAGGCGCGTAACCCACGCCTGGCCTATGGTCGCATGACTGGCTGGGGCCAGGAAGGTCCGCTGGCGGATGCCGCTGGGCACGATATCAACTACATTGCGCTAACTGGCGCCCTGTCCGCCATGGGCACCCGCGAGTCTGTGGTGCCACCGCTCAATCTGGTAGGAGATTTTGGTGGCGGGGCACTATATCTGGCGTTTGGAGTCGTTTGTGCCATGCTTGAGGGCAAATCGTCGGGTAAGGGGCAGGTGGTTGATGCTGCGATGGTTGATGGGGCCGCACACCTGATGGCCATGATGTATGGCCTGAAGCATAACGGCCAATGGATTGACCATCGTTCATCTAATCTGCTGGATGGCGGCGCACATTTTTATGGTGCTTTTGAGTGTGCGGACGGCGAGTGGGTAGCGATCGGCTCCATTGAGCCACAGTTCTACAAACTGTTGCTGCAGGGTGTGGGCATTGACCCCGATTCCTCTGATGCTTCGCAGGAGCCGGCCAACTGGCCAAAGATGCGTGAGCGCCTGCAGGCAGTATTTCTCCGGCAGCCCAGAGCGCACTGGTGTGCGCTTATGGAAGGCACGGATATCTGCTTTGCACCGGTGCTCAGTATGAGCGAAGCCCCGGAGCATCCGCACAATGTGGCCCGTGAGACTTTTGTTCGCGAGTTTGATGTTTTGCAGCCGGCACCCGCGCCACGGTTTGCACGTACTCCGGGTGCAATCGCCGGCCCACCGCCAGCGCCAGGTGAGCACACCGCCGAGGTGCTTAAGGAATGGGGAGTTGAATAAGAGCGTCTGTGATACCGAGCATTAGCACAAGTCGGGAAATTTAAATTAACGCAACAGCGCACGGGGGTTGGCCATCGGCGAACTCCTGTAGCAGAACTAAAGGAGTTATTTATGGTCTCTTTCGAAGGTAAACGCGCCATCATCTCGGGTGGCAGTCGTGGTATTGGCCTGGCTATTGCCAAACGCCTTGCCGCTGACGGCGCCAGTATCGCTATTTTGGCCAAGACCACCGAGCCACACCCGAAATTGCCTGGGACGATCTACACCGCGGCCGAGGAGATCGAGCAGGCCGGCGGTAAGGCGCTGCCGATCGTCACCGATGTGCGCAACGAAGATGAGGTTAAGGCAGCGGTCAGCCAGGCCGTTGATGCCTTCGGGGGCTTGGATATCTGTATTAACAATGCCAGCGCCATCTCGCTGACCAAGACAGCCAAGACCGAGATGAAACGCTTTGATCTCATGTTTGCGGTTAACGTCCGTGCCACATTCATGTTATCCAAAGAGTGTTTGCCTCACCTAGCCCAGGGAGACAACCCGCATATCCTCAGTATTTCACCTCCACTGGATATGCAGACCAAGTGGTTTGCCCCCTCGGTGGCGTACACCATGTCCAAGTTCGGCATGAGCCAGTGTGTGCTGGGTATGGCCGGTGAGTTCAAGTCCAAGGGTATTGGCGTGAACGCTCTGTGGCCTCATTCAGTGATTGCCACTGCTGCCATAAGCAACGTGGTTGCCGGCAGCATCGCTTTTCCACATTGCCGCAAGCCAACGATCATGGCTGATGCCGCGGCTGTGATTCTCTCGAAAGATAGCCAGGAATTTACTGGCAATTTCTGTGTAGATGATGTGTTGTTGGCCGCTGAAGGCGTTACCGACTTCAGCGTCTACCGGGTGGATCCGGATAAAACGCTGTGGAGCGATTTCTTTGTGCCCGATGACATCCCCGAGATCGAACCGGTGGTCATGGCAATGAACCCGGGCGCCTAGGCGTGAGAATTTTTGGGTTGTAGCTTAGTGTCACTACTGATACGAAATGCCACCGTGATCACGGTGGATTCACAGCGTCGCGTGATAGAGGACGGTGCGATTTTTGTTGAGGGTGACCGCATCGTTGATCTTGGT
>JABINT010000124.1 GCA_018698075.1 Acidiferrobacteraceae bacterium | reverse complement strand
AGTCTGTGACCTGACGAATCCGGATCGTAGTGCGTACCTCGAGCATTTCAACGGTGCGGATGCGGTGCTGCACTGTGCATTTGTGAGCCCCCCTGGCCTGGATGCCGCGAACTGGCAGGACCATGGCGATCCAAAGTTCCAAGCGGAGTATGTCAATGTGGGAATGGCCTACAACGTATACCGTGCTGCGCAGGAGGCCGGCGTGCGGCGTGTTGTTGTCGCCAGCTCCAATCACGCGTCTGATTATCTCGAGCGTTTAATCTGGTCGGACCGACTGGAACTCGTGACCCCCCAAATGGCTCCGTACACCGATAATTTTTACGGTTGGTCCAAGGTGGCTTATGAGCAATTGGGTTTTGTGTTCGCAACGGGTCAGGTGGGCGGCCGCGCGCTCGAGATCGTGCAATTACGGATCGGTGGTCCCCGTGACGACGCAGATCTAGGCAAGGTGGCCCCCGGCGACCTTAAAAGAATGCACCGGGGACTTGGTGCTTATTTGAGTCGACGCGACCAAATCCAACTGTTCGTTAAGAGCATTGAGGTAGAAGACATCGCTGACGAGAACGGAGTTCCGTTTCAGATTTTCTACGGTGTGAGTGGGAACAGCCATAACTTTTGGAGCATTGTGAATGCCCGCCGCGTGATTGGGTATCAGCCACAGGACAACAGCCAGGTCAATTTTGCCGACCGCATCGCTAAAATAGCCCGTGAGGGATCCGAATGAAGATTGTCGAGGTCGATACTATTCCGCTTGCCATACCCTTCACTCATGGGGGCAGGCCCGCTGGGTGGGGCGGCCAGGCGTGGACATCGCTCAGTATCCTCCTGGTTAAGGTCACCACTGAAACCGGTATCACCGGTTATGGAGAAGCATTCAGTTATGGCTGTCTTCGTGCCGTCCAGGCAGCGGTAGAGGATATGGTCGCGCCTATCGTCATCGGCCAGGAGTTTGACGACATCGGTGCCTTTGTTACCCAACTGCAACAGAAATTGCATCTATTTGGGCGTTACGGTATTACGATGTTTGCTTTGTCTGGTCTTGATATCGCCTTGTGGGATATCGCGGCGAGGACCGATGAGTTGCCGCTTTGGCAATTGCTCGGCCGCAAACAGAGAAATCGACTGCCAGCATACGCAAGCCTCTATCGGTACGCGGAGCCCGAGATCGTTGCAAAGCGTTGTAGCCAAGCGATCGCCCAAGGGTATGGCTGGATAAAATTACACGAGACTGAGGACCGCGAAGTGGCCGCAGCGCGACAAGCGGTGGGAGAAGACTTTCCGATCATGCTCGACACCAACTGCCCCTGGACAGAGGCTGAGGCGCATGAGAGAGTTGCGTCGTTACGCCAGTACGGGTTGTACTGGCTGGAGGAGCCGATCTTCCCGCCTGAGAATTTCAAGGCGCTGGCAACGCTCCAGGCTACCTGCAATATTCCTATCGCTGCGGGCGAGAATGCCTGCACTGCATTTGAATTTGAGAAAATGTTCGAAGCGAAAGCGGTCCGTTACGCTCAACCCAGTGTGACCAAGCTAGGGGGTATTACGGAATTCAGGAAAGTTGCCTCTCGTTGTTCGGCCGCCGGAGTACATCTGATGCCGCACTCACCGTATTTTGGGCCTGGGTTCCTAGCGACCTTGCACCTCGCGGCATTAGAGCCAAAGGACTGCATGATCGAACGTTTTTACCTCTCACTGGAGGCAAGCCTCTATGGAGATTGGATCGAGCCGACCCGGGGGGCTTTTGATCTCCCTCGCGGGCCGGGGCTGGGTTTGCTACCAGACCCCGATGTTATTCGAGAATACCGGGTCGGGCCATAAGGCGCACCTTCGATCAGAGATTTATCCGGTCACTATGGACGGTGTTTGATCGAACGAGAGTATTACAGAGCCGCGAGCAAGATTTCATACAGATACTGGCGCGCCCCGCCAACCCTTGCACGTACTAGCGGCCGCGCTCGGTATGTGGGGTGACACTCGGATCGCCTTCACTGATCCGTTTCTCGATACTGCCTATGTGATCAAAGTCGCAACTGCTTGTTTGAAGGTCTAGCACCCGGTCAGTTGCCCATTCATCATCTGCATCGAGGGCGCCGACGATGAAATAGTGAATCGCCAGTACGACGCCCCACAGAAGCATCGGCCAGAACAGCCACCAGTTGCCCACCGTCAGGAATTCTAAGGTCACCAGAACCAGGGTGCTTAACGCATAGGCCGCAACATGGCGACGAAACCCAAACTGAGCAGGGAAAAAACGGCCGCCGGGGGGCCTCACCATCATCGCTTAAAGAGTCGCCGCTGGGGTGATTTCTCGTCACTGGGCTGCGGAAAATTAGTATAGGAATACGCCAGTGCGACAAGCCGCAACGAGTACCAAAGGACCAGTAAGGCAATGATCGCGACAACAATCGTATCGACGCGCGCCCGATCAGAACCGAACCCGTAGACGAAAAGATAAACGAGTCCGGCCAGTGGTGTTGCACCGAGGTAAAGTGCCGCTGGGTAACTCTTGGTAAATCCCAACACGATACAGGCGCATACTACCGTGAACGCGTAGAGGCCGATGCTGGGAGAACGCCCATGCGGAGTTGCGTCGCTTAATGCAGTGATCGCGATAATGCCAAAAAGAACCCCAACAAAAAGGCAGTAGGCGAGAATCTCGTGATGAGCCTGACGTTGGTTGAGCTTGGAAAGTGGCACCAGGTAAGGGGTGGTTCTGTTATCCCAGACGTAGCGCTTAAATAAACTCTCCCAATCCAGCATTGTGCCGTACGTTCGTAGTGTGACCCCGCGCGGGGTCACCCGCCGGCGTCTCGCTCCGCTTCCTCTCGCTCCCGCCGAATTCTTGCGCGTTCTGCAACCTGATCGACGAGCGTTTCCAGATCCAGTCGCTCTTTGCCTTCAACGCGGCCGCCGATGTCTTCGGGCCACTCAAGAGTCATTAAGTCGTATCGCCAGTGTTTTGGGCCGAACAGCACTACAGCCACTTGTAGCCAAACCGAAATGCCGGCAATAATTGTGACTCCGAGGCCGAACACAAGAACACTCTTGATAATCCAGCGATGGCTCAGTCCAACCAGGGAGGCCGAAATCTCCCCGCACTGGTACCAGGCGCAACCCTCAGGGCGATTAATGGCCCAGGAATCAAATGCGTACACGGCCGCGTAATAGACGACGACGCAGGTATAAGGAATGAGAAATAAAGTCAGGCCGATGAACTCAAGCCAGGCTCGATGTCGAAAGCCGACCCGTTCGCGCACCAGATCCACCCGAACATGTGTGTTCCAGATGTAACCAAATCCCAGTACCAGGGTGACTAACACCGTGTGGGAGTGCCATTCGAGCTCCTGCAACAGCGTCGAGCCAAAAATTGGACTCACGTTCTCCACCAGCCAGATTTGTTGGAGAGAGAAAAATTTGCGCACGATCAGATCGTAGGCCGTGATCAGGATCAGCGGCAGTGCAAACCAGGCGCCGAATCGTCCAACCGCATCAACGAATCGGCGCAGTTTTTCACTGACGCGAAGAACAGTAGGGAGTTCGTCAGGCGAGAAATATTGCGTTTCAGCCGACGCGACGTTCATGTCGGGCATGGTTTCAGAAGTAGGCGGGTTCACAGTAGTCAAATCTATACTCGGTCGGTGGGGTCAATAATCGTATACCGCTTTCATCAGGGACAGCGCGACATTGGGTTTCCACATCACCAAAATCAACCCGATTAACTGCAGTATGACGAACGGGATGATGCCTTTGTAAATCTCCTGAATTTTGACTTCCTTAGGCGCGATACCCTTGAGATAAAAGAGCGCAAAGCCAAACGGCGGCGTCAGGAAAGATGTTTGCAGGTTGATCGCCATCAGGGTCAAAAACCAGAAGACGATGTCCTTTTGGGCGACATGGTCACCAAAATCCATTCCGGCTACCAGTGGCGCAAATACTGGAAGAACGATAAGGGTAATTTCAATCCAGTCAAGAAAGAAACCAAGCATGAAAGTGATGACCATCAGCAGAATCAGCAATTCCCACGAACTGAGTCCGGCTGAGAGGATCAAGTGCTCGACGATATCGTCACCGCCGAGTGAGCGGTAGACATAAGCAAAGCAGGTGGCGCTGATCACGATGAAGAAGATCATGGCGATAGTACGGGCCGAGGTCATAGACACGGACCGTAGCAGTTTCATGCTGAGACGGCGGTTTCCGATGGCAAGCAGTATGGTACCAAAGGCGCCGACCGCACCAGCCTCGCTCGGAGTGGCAACACCAAACAGGATAGAACCCTTGATCATTGCGATTAGCGACACGGGAGGGAGGAAACTCTTGAAAATCATCCCCGGGTATTCATTCTTTGGCACATGGAGTAATTCCGGTGGCAACGGTGGGGCGACCTCCGGCTTGAGTTTGGCGTAGACCGCCACAAAGACCAGGTAGAAAAAGGCAAGAACCAGTCCGGGGACGATTGCGGCCATGAACATATTGCCGACCGACACAGCCATCAGGTCGGCCATGATAATCAGCATGATGCTGGGCGGAATGAGGATGCCGAGGGTTCCCGAAGCCGCGATACAACCGCAGGAAAGTGAATTTTTATAACCCTGTTTGATCATAGTCGGCAGGGCCAGAGCCGTCATCATGGTGACCGAGGCGCCAATAATACCGGTCATCGCTGCCAGCACCGTGCCCATAATAATGACCGCGAGCGCGAGCGATCCTGCCACTCTTTTTAGCAGCACTTGCACGCAATAAAGGAGGTCGTTGGCAACGCCGCTTCGTTCCATCATGACGCCCATGAAGACAAAGGCGGGAATTGAGACCAGAACCAAGTTCTCCGCAGCCTGAAACCAGATGCGTGGCATGAAATTAAAGAACTCGATCAGGGAAAACATATCGAGGAAGTAGCCGAGGATGCCAAAACAAAATGCGAGCCCCCCGAGGATAAACGCAACTGGAAACCCGGAAAAAAGCAGGATCGCCAGCGTTACAAACATGGTGATCGGCAGATAGTCCTGTACGGCGTAGAGCAGGTCTTCCTGCTGGTCTGGGGACATACCGAGGATCCGGGCGTAGATAACGCCAACTATCACTAGGAGCGCAACCACGATCGTCAAACCTTTGCGTCGGGTTACAGCATTTAAGATCGCTTCCATATTTGCTGTCAAAAAGTTAGGTAATGGGGTGGGGAAAAACAACCGGAGCCCCAAAGGGCTCCGGTTGTTTTTAACTTTATGATGTTACAGACGTTAAGAAATTAGCAAATTAATCCAGATAGGTTGCCTTGAGAGACTGCGCGTCTCCCCATTTCTTATAGTCTTTACGAAAGCTGAAATAGCTGTCGGCGACCTTTTTGAACAAAGGATCTTTGGCCGAATCTTCAGCTACGACCTCCGCCCATGCTGCTTCAAACACCGCGATTTGGTCGTCTCTCCAGCGTCGGGTCTGTACACCGTACTTCTCGCCCATTTCGACCATGGCATACGGGTTAACGTACTCGGTCTCCGCGTAGACGTACATGACACTTTCACCGGCACCGATCTCAATTAATGCCTGGTTCTGGTCCGACAAGCCATCCCACTTGTCTTTGTTAATCAGCAGGTGACTAACGGAGACTTGCTGGTGCCAACCGGGGAAGTAGTTGTTTTTGGCGATCTGGTAGAAACCGTACTTGATGTCCATGGCGGGCATCGAGAACTCGGTGGCGTCGATCACACCCTTTTCAAGGGCAGGAAAGATATCACCACCGGCCAACAACTGGGTTGATACACCGATCTTCTGCATGACGCGGGCACCAAGGCCAAAGAAACGCATCTTAAGGCCTCTTAACTGCTCAAGATCCGTGATCTCTTCTTTGAACCAGCCAGATGTTTCCGGACCAATGGCAAGGCTATCGATTTCATGGATGCCATGGGCACCATAGATTTCTGCTTCCAGCTCATTACCGCCACCGAACTTCATCCAGGCCATGTATTCACCGATTGAGGGGCCGAAAGGCACCGCCGTGAAAAAAGCCAATGCGGGGTACTTGCCGGTGTCGTAGCCAGCCGTGGTCCACGCCATTTCGATCGAGCCCTTGGACGTCGCATCAAAGCCTTCATTCGCCGGAATCAAGGCTCCGGGCTCATAGGCTTTTACAGTGAAGTCACCACCCGACATGCGCCCGATGTTTTCAGCAAAACGCCAGGCGCTGGTGCCCAGATGCGGCACGCTGCTGCCCCATGCGCTATGCATTTTCCACTTGACTCGCCCGGCTTGTGCCGTGGCTGACAGCGCTGCTAGCGTTACTGCTATGGCCGTGATGGCCAGTTTTCTACCTACATTCATCGATGTTTCCTCCTTAGTACAGTGGATTTTCTGGTTTGGGTGAATCTGTGGCTAAAAACTGCTAACCGACAGGTTGTGGATCACCAGATTACTGATCTTGTGAGCTGTAATAGTCTCGAATATTCCCGACACCTGATCCAGGCACCTGCAAAATCCCCCCTATGCTACTTAGTCGCAGAGGCAGGAAGCCGCCTCCAACAACCCCACGCTAGCACCAATTACCAAGAGTAGCAAGTAGCACTGGCCCACAGAATCTGATACTCGAGATTGCCAACGGGTTGAGAAATGCACGATTACGGTCTTACCAACTGTCCTCACCGGGTCGTCGTGGTGGCTGCAGCATCAGTCCGTGCATTATTCTTGTTTTAAAACGATGACATCGCGATCGGTCGCTCTGACAAGGCTCGTCGCCAGGT
>JABINT010000056.1 GCA_018698075.1 Acidiferrobacteraceae bacterium | reverse complement strand
AGTCTGTTTCACCGCTCCGACCGCCTATCGCGCCATGCTGGCGGCAATGAAGGAAGGAGCCGATCTATCCTCACTGCGTGCAGCAGTTTCGGCCGGTGAGACGCTGCCCGCGCCGGTTTATGACCAGTGGATCCAGCAGACCGGTAAGCCGATGCTAGACGGGATCGGTGCCACCGAGATGCTGCATATATTTGTCACAAACCGGTTCACCGATCACCGTCCGGCCTGCACCGGCAAGCCAGTCACCGGTTACGAGGCAAAGATCATAGGTGAGGACGGGCGGGACTTGCCGGCCGGTGAGGTTGGGCGTCTGATGGTGCGTGGCCCGACGGGCTGCCGCTACCTGCGCGGCGAGCGCCAGGACGAATACGTGCGTGATGGCTGGAACATCTCGGGCGATGCCTTCTCGATGGATGCAGACGGGTATTTCCACTTTGCCGCACGCAATGACGACATGATCATCTCGTCTGGTTACAACATTGCCGGTCCCGAGGTCGAGGCCGCCCTGCTGGCGCACGACGCAGTGGCCGAATGCGCGGTGATCGGCCTGCACGACGAAGCGCGCGGCGCTATCGTGCAGGCGCATGTCGTGCTGACTCAGGGGCAAGATGCATCGGATCTAATGATCAAAGCGCTGCAGGACCACGTCAAATCGACCATCGCGCCTTACAAGTACCCGCGCTCGGTGGTGTTCACCGATACTTTGCCCAAGACCGAAACCGGCAAGATCCAACGGTTCAGATTGAAGGAGCCGTCATGACCGACCGGACTTACAACCCCGGTGCACAAGGCGCCAAGATGGCCCCTCGGGACACGATGTCCTATGGCGATTATCTACATCTGGAAAACTTGCTGGCGCAGCAGCATCCCCAGTCGGGCGCCCATGATGAGATGTTGTTCGTCATCCAGCACCAGACCAGCGAGTTATGGATGAAGCTCGCCATCCACGAACTCGTGGCTGCCCGCAACGCGCTGAACTCCAGTGACATGGCGCCCATGTTCAAGATGCTGGCCCGGGTATCCCGGATCTTTGAACAGCTCAATAGCGCCTGGGACGTGCTGCGAACGATGACCCCCGCCGATTACACCAAGTTTCGCGAGGCGCTTGGCCCGTCCTCGGGGTTTCAGTCTTATCAGTACCGAATGATCGAGTATGTTCTGGGCAACCGCAACCCGAACATGCTGAAAGCGCACGAACACACGCCTAAGGTACACGAGATGCTGTCGGACGAACTGGACCGGCCGAGTTTTTACGACGACGTGATCCGGCTTCTTTTCACCACGATCGACGGGCCACAAGCGCATGTGCCTATCCCGCAGTTGCGCACTGCGCACACGTCGGTGCCTGCGGTGCAGGCTCACTGGAAGTTGGTCTATGAAAATGTCGACCGGTACTGGGCGCTATATGAACTGGGCGAGAAACTGGTGGATCTCGAAGATTACTTCCGACGCTGGCGGTTTAATCATGTCACGACAGTCGAACGGATAATCGGATTCAAGCGCGGCACCGGGGGGACCTCGGGCGTCGACTATCTGAAGCGGATGCTCAGCGTCGAGCTGTTCCCGGAACTCTGGCATCTGCGTGGGGAGTTGTGACCATGGCTCTTAGTTTGCCGCACAAAGAGTTGTTTCACCTGCCAGAAGGGGTGATCTATCTCGACGGAAACTCGCTGGGACCAATGCCCAAAGGTGCCGCTGAACGCGCCTCCGAGGTGATCCAAGATGAATGGGGGCAGGAACTCATCCGAGCCTGGAATACCGCCGACTGGATGGCCCTACCGCAAAAGGTCGGCGACCGGATCGGCAGGCTGATCGGTGCAGCCGAGGGCTCAGTGGTCACTGGCGACACGCTGTCGATCAAGGTTTACCAGGCTCTGGCGGCGGCGCTGATGATGCGGTCCGAGCGCCGGGTGATCCTGTCCGACAATGGCAACTTTCCCAGCGATCTCTACATGGCACAGGGCCTGATCGATACCATCGGTAAAGATCACGAACTGCGCACGCCCGCGCCCGAGGACGTTGCGAATGCGATCACCCACGAGGTGGCAGTTGTGATGCTGACCCATGTAGATTATCGGTCGGGTCGGATGCACGACATGGCAGAGATCACTGCGCGAGCGCATGCGGCCGGAGCCGTGATGATCTGGGATCTGGCGCATTCTGCGGGGGCAGTGGCGGTCGATCTGGCCGCCAGCAATACCGAGTTCGCCGTCGGCTGCACCTATAAGTATCTCAACGGTGGCCCTGGTGCGCCGGCGTTCATCTATGTCCGACCCGACATCGTGACTGAGGTGAAGCCGGCCCTCGCTGGATGGCTGGGCCACGACACCCCCTTCGCGATGGAACTGAACTATCGCCCTGCCATGTCGACCGAACGGCTTCGAGTCGGCACCCCTGCGATCGTGCAACTTTCGGTGCTCGACGCCGCTCTGGATGCCTGGAACCATGTGGACATGGCAGAACTGCGCGCCGCCTCGGTGGCGCTTTCCGAATGTTTTATCCGCGAGGTCGCGACGCGTTGCCCAATGCTGAAACTCGCCTCGCCGCACAACTCTGCGCAACGGGGCAGTCAGGTGTCCTTTGCTTTCGAGCATGGTTACGCCGCAATACAGGCGCTGACCGACCGGGGTGTGATCGGCGATTTCCGAGCGCCTACCATCATGCGATTCGGGTTCGCGCCGCTCTACCTGGATGAGGGGGATGTGATGCGCGCTGTGGCGATCATCGAAGAGGTGATGTCGGGCGAGTTGTGGCGTGATCCGAAGTACCAGGTGGTGTCGCGAGTCACATGACCGACGTGGCACCGGGGGCGTTACGACAGGAACGGATGAACGACATGAATACGAAAAATCACATCGAATCGGCAGAAACTTCCGGGACACTGCCGCCCTTCACCTTTTTACAAAAGGTGCAGTTCAAGCATTGTGACCCGGCTGGAATTGTCTTTTATCCCCGGTTCATCGAGATGATCAACGATGCGGTCGAGGCGATGTTCGACGAGGCACTCGGGTGGCCCTTTGAAGTTCTTCTGCGCGATGGCGGGGTGCCAACCGCCAGCATAGGTGTTGATTTCTTGACCCCGAGCCGCCACGGCGACCAGCTCGACATCGTAATCGACATCGAAAAACTGGGACTGGCAAGCATGGGGCTGGCGATAACCGCCCTGTCCGGCGGTAGTACCCGGTTTCGCGGAAGCATGACGCTGGTGTATGTCGATAGCGATGACCGACCACAACCCTGGCCCGACACCGTCCGGGCGCGGATCACTCACAATGGGAAACCGGTATGAGCTTGAAGGAAATCCACCCCGAGGACTGGACTCCGGCGCTTGGCTATGCCAACGGCATGCTGGCGCCGGACGGCACCCTTTACATTGGCGGCCAAATTGGCTGGAACGAGAACAAGGAATTCGTCGCCAAGGATTTCATCGGCCAGGTGGAGCAATCACTGCTGAACATTCGCACTGTGGTTGAAGCAGCGGGTGGTCAGGCCGCCGACATTGCCCGCCTGACATGGTATGTGAAGGACAAGGCGGAATACCTGGCACACCAGAGCGAAATCGGACAGGCCTATCGGCGTATCATGGGGCGTCACTTCCCGGCAATGTCTATGCTTGTCATCAGCGATCTTATCGAAGACCAAGCGTTGATCGAGATCGAAGCAACCGCCCATATCGGCTAGGATCACTGCCGCTCGGCATTGGTCATGCCAGGCGTGTCATACCGCCTTTGACCCGCCAAATCGGAGTCGAGAATTCAACCGCTACCGCATGGGGGGTCCTGATCAGATGAGCAGTTAGGAGCTGTTCAAATTCTTCCATATCGCCGACCGAGTAGAGTAGCAGAGCGAACAGATGTCTACCCCGCTTACTCACACATTCTTAACCCGATCACGCCACCAAAGCTTCTGGCTTGAAGCTGACGGCATCATCACTGTCGTTCCTCTTTACCGCACCAAAATTAAACAACGAAAGAGTTACATTATGATAGGAATTCATCAAAAATAAGGTAGTGGCAGCAAACGCTTCTACTCATTTTCTACAGTCCTGACCGCACTCATGGAGAGCAAATAAAGTGAATTTTCGATATGCCCAAGACTACAATGCGGGCGACGTATTTGACCTCGGGACATACGACGTTACGCGTGAAGAGATCATAGAGTTCTCGCAAAAGTACGACCCTTTCCCATTCCACATCGACGACCAGGCGGCTCAAGAAACCGTTTTTGAGGGTATCATTTCCAGCGGCTGGCTAACCGGCCTGATCTGGCTTCGACTGATGCATAACGCGTTCCTATGTTATGAGACAACCTTAGGCTCGCCGGGTCATGAAGAAATGATCTGGCCCACACCTGTGCGTCCTGGTGATCGATTGAGTGGGCAGGTCGAAATTAAAGGAAGCCGGGTATCTGCAAGCAAGCCGGAATTGGGATTTGTCCGCTACACGGCCACGTTAAGGAATCAAAAGAATGAGGATGTCTTCGTCACCACAAGCACTTTGATTGTGAAATCGTGCCCCGCGCGAGCAAAGGACAAGTAAGAATTCGCCTAGCGATGAAGACAGAAAGGTTTGCTGTTTTCGGAAGGTGTCAGGAGTGAAGCCCTCCACTCTTCATCTTGCTGTTTTTGCTGAATGGGTTTGCCAGCACAGACATATCTGGCACTGCCTTTGTACCCCTTCTCAAATTTAGCGTCAGTTCGTTGAATATAGATAAAGACAAATTGGGCATTTTTTTAATTCCCGAAGGGAGTGGCAAACCGCTGGCAGGACACTATTGCGTTTCATGCAGGCCTCCGATTTATTTGCATGCTCGAAAATATGAGTTTTACGCAATAGTCGTAGACACCCTGGACGACAATACATCTACCCGCAGGCCATTCCAGTGCGCTTAGGTATAGACTGGCGCACATTAAATCAAATTGTTATCTGAAAGTTTCAGGACTTTCCCTGTCAACGTCCAACGGAAGCGGCAATGCTTGAAGGAAAGATCGCCATCGTAGCCGGGGCCAGTCGTGGCATCGGTGCCGGCATCGCGCGTGAGTTAGCAGCGCAAGGTGCGTGCGTCATTCTGGCTGCCCGGACACTCGATAAGACGGACATCAGCGCCTGGCACAAAGGCGGTCCACTGGTGCCAGGAACACTGACAGAAAACGTCGCAAGCATATCTGAGGCAGGCGGCAGGGCTGAGGCTTACAAGATCAACCTTTCGGAACTCGATCAGATCAAACTGATGATTGCCTATGTTGCCGATAAGCATGGGCAAATCGATATTCTTGTGAACTGCGCCATGGGTTTTCCGAATGACTACAAAGGTGAAGTCTGGAACACTGACGATACCGCCTGGCAGGCGATGATGGAAATCGGTGTGCGCGGCAAATATCTGGCGACACATTTCGTATCACAGGTGATGATGCGTCAGAAAAGTGGGTTGATCGTTAACATTTCGGCCGGAGCATCCAAGGTCGAGTATTACAATCCAATGTTCCGTATGGCGATGGCAGCGGTCGATCGAATGACAGCGGCCGTCGCCCATGACTTGAAACCGCACGAGATCAGCGCTGTTTCGATCTGGCCGCGGTGGGTGCGAACCGAAAGAGTGGCAATGGCAGCAGAGGATCCAACGCTGGGTTTTGATGTGTCCAAGGCGGATCTGGCAGGATCTGATACGCCGGAATTCACCGGGCGTGGCATCGCCCACCTGGCCAGTGATCCTAATGTGCTGGCACGCTCAGGGCGCATATTCCCAATCGTTCAGCTCGCGCATGACTATGGGTTCTGTGACATCGACGGAACCTGTCCGGATCTTGACCCCTTTACGCAAAGTTGGTCGGGAAAACTCGCTGCCATTTCCGACATTCTGGATGGGTGATGTTCTAAGGCGTGGCGACGGCTACAAGTAAAGAGGAATTTCAATGGATACAGCCGCTCATCACATTGCACAGAGTGTTACAGGCGTAAGTACTCCGCGCTGGATGAACGAGGAGCACATACTGCTCGCCGACATGGTTCGCAAGTTTCTTTCGGCAGAACTTGTACCCAATGCCAATGAGTGGGCCAAGCAGGGTGTGGTACCCAAGAAATTTTGGCGGCAAGCCGGCGAACTGGGACTGCTCGGCACCTCGATACCGGAGGAATACGGCGGCTCGGGTGGTGATCACGGCTATGACTTGGTCGTGTTGCACGAGCAGGGTCGGGCCGGCGATGTCGGCTGGGGTATATCTGTGCACAGCATCGTCATACATTATGTGTTGAATTGCGGCACTGACGAGCAAAAACAACGTTGGCTGCCGAAACTCTCGAGCGGCGAACTCATCGGCGCTATTGCAATGTCCGAGCCTGGCACGGGCTCCGATCTGCAAGGGATTCGTACAACGGCTACTTTGGATGGCGACGAATACATCATAAACGGCTCGAAAACGTTTGTTACCAACGGCCAGAACGCAAATCTTGTCGTCGTCGCTACCAAGACGGATCCCGCACTGGGTGCCAAAGGTATATCTCTGGTTGTCGTTGAGACCGACGGAGCTGAGGGTTTTCGGCGCGGCCAGACTCTTGAGAAAATCGGCATGAAGGCTCAGGACACATCGGAGTTGTTCTTCGACAACCTTCGGTTGCCCGCCGCAAACCTACTGGGCGGCACGGCAGGTCAGGGTTTTTATCAACTAATGCAGGAGTTAGGCTTCGAGCGCTTAGCCATAAGTGTAACGGCACTGGGGTGCAGCGAACTGGCGTTGAGCGAGACCATCCGCTACGCGGGTGAACGAAAGGCTTTTGGCAAATCACTGATGGAATTTCAGAATACTCGGTTTAAACTCGCCGAGTGCAAGACCAAACTTGAAGCGATGCGGGCGTTCCTCAATGATGCGATTGAGAATCTTCTGGCAGGTCACCTGGAACCGGCAACTGCTTCGATGGTCAAATTGTTCTCGACTGAGACACAGGGCGAGATCGTCGACGATTGTCTGCAATTGCACGGTGGCTACGGCTACATGTTCGATTACCCGATCGCCCGCCTTTATGTCGATGCACGAGTACAGCGAATCTACGGCGGCACCAGTGAGATCCAAAAGGAAATCATCGCTCGCTCGCTGAGTGCCGGCTAGTCAGAGCACGTCAATGAGGCCTTTAGCGGACGTGACGATGATTAAAATGGTCCGACTTGATCCTGCGCCTTTTTGCAGCATAACGCTAGCTGACCTGGACGCTGAGGTTTTTTCGATTAAGCGGTCCGCGCCATCAAATTTTTCAGGAGAACAATATGGGTAACAACGTATACGTGGCTGGCGTCGGAATGATCCCGTTCTCCAAGCCAGGTGCATCCGCGCCATATCATGAAATGGGCAGCGCAGCGATTCGTCTCGCGCTTCAGGACTCAGGCCTCGATTTTTCTGATGTGCAACAAGCTTACGCTGGATACGTATACGGAGATTCCACTTCGGGGCAAAAGGCTATCTATCAAGTCGGCATGACCGGCATCCCTGTGGTCAACGTCAATAACAACTGCTCTACAGGTTCTACCGCACTGTATCTCGCGCGCCAAGCCGTTGAATATGGCGCAGCAGACTGTGTCCTGGCCGTCGGCTTTGAGCAGATGAGCCCAGGTGCACTTGGCAGTGTGTTTAAGGACCGGCCTACTCCGTTCGATAATTTCGATAATGAATGCGAGGCATTGTGTGGCGACACCGGCTTGCCGTTGGCGATACGTTATTTTTGCGGCGCGGGAAAAAGCCACATAGACAAATATGGTTCGACCATCGAAGACTTTGCAAAAATCCGCGCAAAGGCTAGCCGGCATGCCACTAACAATCCATTAGCCATCTTCAGAAACGAAGTGAGCGTCGAGGATGTGCTCGAGGCCAAAGTCTTGTGGCCGGGCATCATGACCCGACTAATGGCATGTCCACCGACTTGCGGTGGCGCGGCCACGATTCTCGTTTCCAAAGCATTTGCAAACAAGAAGGGATTACGAACTGACGTGTTGATTGCTGCTCAAGCGATGACGACTGATCTCCCCAGCACATTCGAAGCTCATGACATGATGCAGCTTGTTGGTTACGACATGGCGAAAGAGGCGAGCCAGCAAGTGTATGAAGAAGCAGGTATCGGCCCGGACGATCTAGATGTCGTTGAACTGCACGACTGCTTCGCCCACAACGAATTGATCAGCTACGAGGCGCTGGGGCTTTGTCCTGAAGGTGGTGCACAGAAATTTATTGCTGATGCGGACAACACCTACGGTGGCAAGGTAGTGACAAATCCATCAGGCGGCTTGCTGTCCAAAGGTCATCCTCTGGGTGCGACAGGGCTGGCGCAATGCTATGAGCTTACGCACCAGCTTCGTGGCACAGCAAACGAACGTCAGGTTGAAAACGCGCGTCTGGGTTTGCAGCACAACCTCGGGCTAGGTGGTGCCTGCGTCGTGACGCTGTATCAGGCAGCAACGTAGTCGTAAATTATCACAGTGTCGAACTCGACCTCCAGGCTGATGTTTGGGGTATTGAAGGCAAAACTGAAGCACGTGAATTGCTTGTGGGCCCGCCTGACTGGCCAGTACAAAATGTCACCGAGGAGGATCGTGAAATTACGCCTTTAAGTTGTTTTCCACGTTACAACTGCCACAAAGATGTTCGGTGAGCAGACCGAACAATCTGTTGCAGCAATTGGAGGGAATAGGACTTTAGGAGATTTTTGCCCCTCAGTGAATCCGGGGCAATCTCACAGGTGGGATAATTATTGCTGGATAGCAATAATGTGAGAGAACTAACTGGTAGCCTGGATCTAAAGTTGCATCGATTTCACTGGTGGAGTGGTCCAGCGCCAAAGCGAATTCAAGCAGGTCTGGGAGAAGCCGAGGAGTCGCAGTCTACTTGGATGATAGGGTGATGATCTGCACAGGATATGTAATTTGTTGACCATTTTTCTGCAAAGCACGCTTCACCAGAATCGGTTCTTACTGCACTTAACACTTAACATCTGAGCAAAGTGTATTAACGATTCGAGAGACAACCATATCAGTCGATGACGATCAGCTCAATTGGCGCCTTGTCTAGCCGCTCAGGTCCATCCCGAGTCATCAAAAAACTTCCTCCCAACAACATGCCCGTTCTATCATCCATCGATTGCATCGACGAGTGAATATAAAACGCCATGCCCGCCTCAAGCAGGTCATCACATTCATGCTGTATCGTAATCTGGTTTTCCCAGACAGGTGGATAAGCGGCAGACAAACCACAACCAAAACGCATAGGACAGCAGTCACCGAGACCCAAATCAGTCAGCATATCACGGTACGCTATTTCCATATCACCGATTCGGACTCCAATACGTGCGGCCTTTACACCAGCATCAAAGGCCAATTTTGCGCCTTCGGCCATCTCCAGCATGCGGGCATTAGGTTCGCCCAGAACTAAAGAACCCATGGTTACTGACTGATAGCGTCGCGCCACACCTGCGAATTCGGCATGAACCAGATCACCAGGCCCGAGTCTCCGTGGTGATGCCATGGCATGTTGACAATAGCCACGTTCACCGGACGCCAACCATGTGGGGATGGCTGGATAATCGCTTCCAGCCGAGCGCATTGCGTACTCAATTTCTGCTGCTAACTCGATTTCCGATATCCCTGCACAAGCCTTGGCATAAAATACGTCAATCCCGGCATTGGCATAGGCTGTCGCTTCGCGCAGGTAACGCTCCTCGGCCACTGACAGGATGGTTCTTAACTTACCCAATAGCATCCAGCAATCGAGTTTTTCTCTGATTCCAATTGCATTAGCGATAGACTGGGCCAGCGCTCCATTCATGGTTGGTCCGGAAAGATCCAGTGCAACCCTCCCCCCCGCTACGTTGCGTTTGGAAAGAGTCTCACTAACCAATTCCCCCAAGTCAGAAGCGCCGAGACGAAATGGCCGCAACTCACCGACGACGACGGTTTCATCGGCTTGCGGTACATCTCCATCGCGGAGAATCAGGACAGGCTCATTCTCGCTTACCGTGAGGACCAGGGCTTGCGAGCCGATAGCGTGATGCGTGTGAGCGTCGTAACCGGTGAAATAATACAGTAGCTCCGGCGACGTGCAGACACAGGCGTCCAGATCGGACTCATCCATTATCTGCCGAGCGGCATCCAGGCGAGAACGGTGCTCTTGTTTGGTAAATGCAAAAAATTCCGAGCTGTTTCCCATATCGCTGTCCCCCTACATTGCTGCTCGAGCTTTCCTGATACAGGCACCATCGACAAAGGCGTCTTCGCAGTCGACCCCGGATTTGTCGTTCATCATTTCTTTCGCTAAGACTGGCGAAACACCGCACCGGCACGGGCTAACTTACTTGTCGGGTTTGTCCCGAGCCCAGATCATTCGTTGAGATTTATCTTTATACGACTAAAGAGACAAATAGCAGTCAATACAGCAAACACAACGGCTGCAATAGCCAGGTTTGCGATCTGAGTGGCTGTCATTATTCCAACTGTGATACACATAACGGCAAATCCCAAAATGCATCCGTTAAGAAGTGACTGCTGTGATTTTGCGCTCTCTATACCTCTTGCGAAAAAGGTGATGGAGGCTATTACGAAGAGTAGTGAAGCGATGAGACGTCGGATTGTAACTGCTACATCAAAGGCGTCACCCTCAGCGTAAGGAAACTCACTTGCAGTGATGCCTGCAGGATCAATGTGCATCCTTAAGCTAATCAATGTCAGGACAGCAGCACAAAAAGTTAAAGTTAATTTATAAGGCATATCATTTCTCCAATTAACTCAAGCAAATAGGATGGATAAAAAGAACAAGCGCCTTAGTCTTCCGAATCGAGCGGTAGGTGTACCCTAAAATGTGAGCGACGACTTTATGCCCGTTTCCAGAATTCAAAAGGCCGCTTCTGATCATACCGCACAAGTGGTGGGAATGGCGTTGACAGCTTTAAAAGAGACTCAGAATTGTAACCTTGAAGGGTGATTCGATCTAGACGCTGATATCGGCATTCACAGTGGGTCAGTTATCGGAGACATTAATTGGTAAGACACACTTCATTTAAGATATGTGGATATACCCTGTTAAGGCAGCAAGTGGAATGGAGACATAAGGCATGGGCTGAGAATCATCCCTTGCCAAGTTTTTCTTTGCGCCTCTTGACGTAATCCTCAAGCGCCTCATTGACAGCAGCATCAAGTTCGGGCTGTTGATATTGCGTCAACATCTCTTTCCATGCGCGATGCGCACGCATGGTTACATCCAAAGAGCCACGCTCCTGCCAGCTTTCAAAGTTGGACCAGTCGGACAGTACGGGGCTATAGAAGGCATTCTCGTAACGCTCCAACGTATGTTTTGTGCCAAAGAAATGACCGCCTGGTCCCACCTCGGCAATGGCATCAAGACCAATGGTTTCGCTATTGACCTCCAGGCCTTTTGTCCAAGCCGCCATCATCTCAAGCATTTCGGCATCGATGAGTAATTTCTCGAATGAAGCCACCAGTCCACCTTCCAGCCAGCCGGCACCCTGATTGAGTACACTAACATGTCCCGTCATGGCGCCCCACAGCGACATCTGCGATTCGTAAGCTGCCTGGGCATCTGGCGCGTTGGATGTGTTCACATTGGAGGAGCGCCATGGCAAGTTATAACGTCGCGCCATCTGTCCACTTGCTTGGGCGCCCAGTGTGTATTCCGGAGTACCAAAAGCCGGTGAGCCGGTGCGCATATCCACGTTACAGGTGAATGAGCCATAAACATAGGGGCACCCGGGCCGTACTAACTGGACCAGCGCACAGGCTGCAAGAGTCTCAGCATTTTGCAGCGCCAACGCGCCCGCCATTGTTACCGGCGCCATGGCTCCGGCCAACGCAAAAGGAGTGACACAAATCGGCTGCCCAGCACGGGCGAAGGTCAGAACACCCTGGGCAATCTCCTGGTCCAGTACGAGCGGCGTATTGGTATTGGTATTGATGAAGAAAACCGGATCGGCAGCCAGAGCCGAATCGTCTTCGCCATAGAGTATTTTTGCCATTTCCAGCGCATCGCGCGCATGATCGACACCGATCGACAGCGGCTTCCAGGGTTTATCGGTAAGCTGGCAGCAAGCCAGATAGAAATCCAGATGGCGGGTGGAAACCGGCAGATCTGTAGGCTCAACAGAACAACCGCCCTCGATGTGAATGATGTCGAGCATTTGGGTCAGCCTTATAAAGTCGCGCAAATCAACAATATTCCCAGGGCGGCGACCGCCCTCAAGATCTGACACAAATGGCGGTCCGCCAACAGCAGTAAAGGCAACGTAACCCTCGCCCATCATGACCCGCTTGGCCGGATTTCTCCCACGAACCGACACGCGCGACGGAGCCTTACTAACTAACTCGAGCACCCCATCACGATCGAGCCGGACCTGATGTGAGTCTTCATCAACATCAAAACCCCCTTCTCGCAAAATACCGCGGGATTCGGTATCGATAATGCGGATACCCGTTTTTTCAAGAATGCTCAGCGAAGCCAGATGAATATGCTCAATCTGATCTGCGCTCAACACCTCTATGGGAGCAAAGGGATTCCTCAGTTGCCGATACGCTGGCCGTTCACCGCCCGCTTTTCGCGCTTCTCTTGAACGACGGACTGCTCGTCTGCTCACTGTTCTAACTCCGCTTTAGCTTTTGCACAAATGATATTGCACGCGCCCACAATACAATTGAAATCTAGTCATCCCGGTTGGCGGCGAGATTATGTGCCAATGACATCTTCGGATCATTGAGATCAAATCTCATTCTCTGAGTCGAAATATGACACGGATAGCCAATCGATATTTACTCCCTTTTGCGGCGGTACACGCCCTTAAAACAGCCACTGGTCACGGCTCGATGAAAAGCGCGGCTGACAAATAGCCCTGACACCATCGACAATCAGCCACTGGATCAAATTATTTTCATTGCACAGACTAAAGCGTTTAGCCACACTTCAACAAGTTTCGGAATTTTGAGAAAAGATAATGGCTCAACATACCCGCGTCGCAATTATCGGTGGTGGCGTGACAGGCTGCAGCATTCTCTATCACCTGGCCCGTGCAGGCTGGGCCGATGTTATGCTCATCGAACGCTCGGAACTGACTTCAGGCTCAACCTGGCATGCAGCAGGAAACCTTTTTACCCTCACAACGCCTTCAAATGCACAACGCTTACAACTCTACACTATCAACCTCTACGCAGAACTTGAAAAAGAACTGGGTCAATCTATTGGCTATCACCCCACGGGGGGTATTCATCTGGCTCAATCGCGCGACGAAATCGATGCCTTAACGATACTGCGCGCGCAGGGAAGACGTAACGGTGTTGATACCGATTGGATAGATCTGGACGAGGTTAAACGGATTGCACCTATTGTCGATACCACACCTTTACAAGCAGTCTTGTGGGAACCGGGCAAGGGCCATGTCGATCCATCATCGGTCACCCAGGCTTTTGCGACTGCAGCGCGGGCCCACGGCGCAACGATAGTCCGTCACAATCCGGTGACGGCAGTCACCTCGTTACCCAACGGTGGCTGGCGGCTTGAAACCACCAACGGTGCTGTTGAGGCTGAGATTGTCGTGAATGCCGCCGGCCTTTGGGCGCGGGAAGTCGGGGCACTAAGCGGCATCGAGTTTCCATTAGCACCGGTCGAGCATCATTATCTGGTAACTGAATCCATTCCCGAGATCGTGTCACTCGAGCAGGAGATGCCTACGATCAGCGAGAGTGAGATTGGCTTTTATTCACGCCAGGAAGGACAAGGCCTACTAATTGGCGCTTATGAAGAAAATTGCCGGCATTGGGCGCTTAATGGGACACCGCTGGATTTTGGTCATGAACTACTTGAAGAAGATATTTCACGGCTTGAAAAAAAGTTAGCGGCTGCCTGCGAGATACTGCCGCCTCTGGCGAGCGCTGGAATCAAACGAGTAATTAATGGTCCTATGATTTTCAGTCCCGATCTGGGCCCACTGCTTGGCCCATATCCGGGACTGAAAAACTATTATTGCGCTGTTGGTGTGATGACTGGCTTTAATCAAGGCGGCGGTATAGGCAAGATACTCAGCGAGTGGATCATCGAGGGTGAACCGGAACTCGACGTAAGTTTCTGGGATGTTGCGCGGTTCGGCCCTTGGGCTGGTCGCCGATATACCTATGAGCGGACCAAATACTATTACGAGAATCGGGAGGAACGACCCTACCCCCACCGTGAATGTCCTGCCGGCCGGGAGGCTCGTACATTTCCAACCTACGACCTGCAAGGTTCACTTGGAGCCGTTTTTGGTGTTTCCAATGGCTGGGAAACGCCACTTTGGTATCCCCAGAAGGATGATGACCGCTACGACATCTACGGCTGGCGACGACCGAACTGGTTCAAAGCCGTTGGCCGCGAATGTCAGACTGTGCGCCAATCGGCTGGTCTTTTCGAAATCTCGACCTTTGCCAAATATCGTGTTAGCGGCGCCGGAGCTGAAGCGGCATTAGATCATCTGCTTGCCGGGCGGGTACCGCGGGAATTGGGCAAGATGGCCTTATGCCCAATGTTATCTCCCAAGGGCAAGTTGATCGGGGATTTTTCCATAGGCCGTCTGGCGACGGATAGTTTCTTGCTGGTCGGTGCCGGCTCGATGCAAGGCTTTCACCGACGATGGTTCGACGAAAACCTGACCGGAAAGGACGTGCACCTGGATGATCTGACCGATCACTGGGCGGGGCTGATGATCTGTGGCCCCAACGCTAAAAAGATCGTCGCTAACGCGCTGGCTGAAGATGCCGAATCAGCAACAATGCCTTTTCTTAGTCTTGGCGAAAGGGATTTTCATGCTGCTCCGCAGGCAATTGTAGCCCGCCTCTCCTTTACTGGCGAAAGCGGGTTCGAGATTTACACACCGATGTCTTTTCATCGGGCACTGTTTGCCGATTTGCTGCGCCGTGGTGCCGACTTTGACCTCAAACCCGTTGGCGGGCGAGCACTGATGGACCTTCGCCTTGAAAAAAGTTTTCCATCGTGGGGGCTTGATCTGACTTCTGACTATGGGCCAGACGAAACAGGATTAAGCCGTTTGGTCGACTGGAATAAATCCAGTTTTATCGGTAAGGATGCAGCTGTTAGGGCGAAGCAAAAAGGTCCCTGTGAAGTTCTCACAACCCTGATTGTCGATGCTACAGATACCGACTGTACGGGTGGTGAACCGGTATTTCATAACGATAAGTATCTTGGTTATGTGTCTTCTGGTGGTTTCGGCCATACCGTTGGCCAAAGTATTGCTCTGGCTTATCTGCCACCCGACGCTGTGGTCGATGGCGCTGAGTTTACCGTTGAGATTCTGGGCGAACGCCATAAAGTGAGCGTGTCGACCCAGCCTTTGTACGACCCCAAAGGGAGCCGTATGCGCTCGTGATGGCCGAAACGTTTATACCGGCCCAGAATGACTCTGGCATATGGTCCAAGTGGCCAGGTGATATGACAACGGGCCCAAACTGGTGAGCGATACCAATGACGGTGATGGACACAGGCGTCCTGGTAATAGGTGCTGTGAGCGTCATAGCTTCTCAACTATGCCACGCCGATCTGAGGCAATTTGCACTGCTATTCTCTCCAGATTCCCCTTGACTCTCTAGAGACGGTTCGACAACAGCGGCATCACCTTTAGCAAAGGCGCCGCCGGCAAGATCCATCAAGCCAACGGCTGATCTGGCAAACGGGAAATTATCTGAATTGAACGAGTGCACCTAAGATATGCCCGACTCATCTCAAACTGAATCGGTTTAACTTGATATCATGGCACGACAATGCACGCCCCAATGAATGAAAAAACCAACTCGAGCGAGAGGCAGATCTGGGTTGATGCGGATGCGTCTCCCAAAGTCATCAAAGAGATATTGTATAAAGCCTGCGAGAGGGCCAAGACCAACATGATCTTGGTAGCAAATCAGCTTCTGGAAACGCCACGATCCCGATATATTCGATCAGTCCAGGTTGCATCAGGATTTGATGTTGCAGATAACTACATCGTTGAAAATTCGACTAAAGGTGACATTGTCATAACCGCGGATATTCCTTTAGCGGCTGAGCTTGTCGCTAAAGACTGCGTGGTTCTGAATCCACGGGGCGAAAGGTATACAAAAGAAAATATTCGTCAAACACTCAATATGCGAGATTTTATGGATAGTCTACGAAGCACCGGGGTGCAAACAGGTGGGCCGGATTCTTTCAGCAAAAGTGATCGAATGGCTTTCGCCAACAGTTTAGACCGCGTACTCGCCCAAGGCAGTTAACCCCCTAAGAAAACATTTGATTTAATACACCGCAATAACTGCAAGGAGTTCACATGACAACTAAGGTATTTCGACTTTTACCGAACGGCGAGCCCGCTAGCGGAATGCAGCCATCCGATTTCACCGGTCAGGATGCTTTCACCACCGCTGATAAGCGGGAGGTAAACCACACTTTTTTCCAAACCGAAGACGGCTCGACCCTAAGTGGCGTATGGGAATGCGCTCCGTGTCGCGAGGAAATCGACTCCTACCCTGTGCATGAAATGATGACGGTTCTATCCGGATCAGTCACACTGACCAATGCCGATGGCTCATCTGACACCTTTACAGCGGGTGATACCTTCTTTATCGCCAAGGGAACCCAGTGTATTTGGGAAATTACTGAAACCTTGCGCAAGTACTACATGATCTGTGAATGATCTGGGCCTTTATAAAGATCGACTCGTGTCTTGTGGTCACTGCATGATGATAGGAGTCCGATTCAGGTCAATACGTTGATCATTTCCAGCCCACCGGTCAGCGTGTTCTGAACCGTACCTTCTTTTTCTTCGACGAAATGGCACGCAACCCGTCTGCCATCGGACAACTCTTGCAGAGCGGGCGGGGATTTTTGACACTCGGGCTGCATTACTGGACAGCGGTCAGCAAAGATACACCCCGTAGGCAAATTAATAAGACTGGGCGGCTCACCCTTGAGTGTGATGGCTTTCCATGCCTTGGTGCCCGGTGAGGCACTGGGCACTGCCGAGAGAAGTGAAAGCGTGTAGGGATGCAGCGGGTAACTGAAAAGAGATGCCCGCGGCGCCACTTCGACTATCTGCCCCAGATACATGACAGCAATCCAGTCACATATGTACTGCACCACGCCCAAGTCATGGCTGATAAAAAGGTAGGTCACATCCAGGTCGCGCTGGATGCGCTTTAACAGGTTGAGAATCTGCGCTTGAATCGCTACATCCAGGGCGGAAACCGGTTCATCACAGACAATCAACTCTGGTCTTGTCACTAGAGCACGGGCCAGTGCTATCCTCTGGCGCTGTCCGCCCGAAAACTGGTGTGGGAAAAGATCCATTTGCTCGGGCCGTAAACCGACCTGAGCAAATACCTCTTCGAGCTCCCTTGCATTGTCTTTGTTAGATCTGTCCAACATCGCCAAAGGCTCGGCAACGACATCTCTAGCACGAAGCCTAGGATTCAATGAAGAGAACGGGTCCTGAAATACCATCTGAAACTGCCGCCGCGCTCGACGCAAGGCTTCGCCATGTAAATCGGTCAGCACCATATCGCCCAGGCTGACTTTTCCCTTGGTGGCCTTCACCAAGCGCATGATTGCAAGAGCGGTGGTCGTCTTGCCAGATCCAGATTCGCCAACGATCCCGAAGGTATCGCCCTTGTTGATGGAAAAGCTCACCCCGTTAACCGCCTTAACTACGTGCTTGTTTCGGCCCAATGCACCCTTTGAAGCAAACTCTACCTCGAGATCCTGGACTGTCAGTAGTGCCTGGTCGATCACTGGCTTACGTCTCTTGATAATTCCAACAAGCGACTTGATGAGATGGCCTAACCTCTGATAGTTCTGGCATCGCAGCTTCACACCTTTCTTCTGACAACCCACAGCGACTGGCAAAAGGACAGCCGGCTCCAATTGTCTCCAGAGCCGGTACGACCCCGGGAATCTCGGTCACCGACTTGTGGGAGATATTGGATCCCAATTGAAGGTGAGGTACACAATCGATCAACCCTCGCGTGTAGGGATGGGCTGGTCGTGAGAGTACAGTTTCCACAGAGCCACGCTCTGCGAGTCGCCCGGCATACATCACGATAATGTCGTCAGCCATCTCTGCAACAACGCCCATGTCGTGAGTAATAAGAACAATAGCCGTGCTGGTCCGGGCTTGCAGATCTCGAAGCAGTGAAAAGATCTGCGCCTGCACAGTCACATCCAACGCGGTAGTAGGCTCATCAGCGATAAGCACTTTCGGGCTGCAGGCAAGCGCCATTGCAATCATGATTCTTTGGCGCATACCCCCTGACAACTCATGCGGATAGGCTGATGAGCGCTGGCCAGCGTCCGAAATGCCAACTGATCGGATCAGCGCCTGGACTTTCTCGCGTATCTGCTGTTTATCCAGATCAGTATGTAGGCGTAGCACTTCTGCGATCTGCTCTCCCACACTAAACACCGGGTTCAACGAGGTCATTGGCTCCTGAAATATCATCGACATTGATGCGCCGCGAATATCGCGCATCTGAGCCTCGGGGAGATCGGTAAGTGAATCCCCCTCCAGGGTGATGACGCCTTTGGTGATAGTCGCGCCGTCAGGTAACAGCCGCATCATTGCCAGAGCCGTCATGCTCTTTCCACAACCCGATTCCCCAACGATAGCCAGGGTCTTGTTGGGTTGGATATCGAAACTGATATCGTCGACCAGCCGTATGTGTCCGGCGCGACTGCGATAATCAACACAAAGGTGATCAACCTTCAGTACCGACATCGTTCAGCGACGCCTCAGTTTGGGGTTGAACGCATCATTCAAGCCATCCCCAACCAGACTGACGCCCAGCACTGCAAAAAATATCATCACTCCCGGCAATGTGACTATCCACCAAGCATCGAGCATATATTCTCTACCTGAACCAATCATCAGACCCCAGGACATCACGTTGGGGTCAGACAGGCCAAGGAAGCTCAAGCCTGCTTCAAACAAAATGGCAGTGCCAATAGTCAAAGTTGCCGAGACAATAAGCGGTGGCAACGCATTGGGCAAAATTACCCGCCAAATGATATAACCCTGGCGAACTCCAGATGCCCGGGAAGCGGTGACATACTCCAGATTGCGTATACGCAAAAACTCTGCTCGGGCAAGCCGGGCCGTAGGCGGCCAGCTTACCACTCCAATAGAAACCGCCACCACCCACAAACTGGGCGACAGCATAGTCACCAACACCATGGCGAAAAGCAGTGGTGGCAATACTTGAAAAAACTCGGTTACCCGCATCAGGATCTCGTCGATCATGCCAAGATAAAAACCGGCGAGGGCACCAATAACAAGTCCGATAATCACAGTAAGCGCCGCTGCAGTCAGGCCAACAATCAAGGTCGCTTTTGCGCCCACCAACAGGCCGGCAAGAATATCCCGACCCAGGTAATCTGTTCCCAGTAGCGCACGTTCTGTTGTGCCAGGTGCCGACATAGGCGCCCAGATAATCTCGAAAGGATCGACCGGATATACCAGCGGGCCAATGATCGCAAGCACACTGATCAAAAGCACCAACACCAGGCCAAGCATAGCCGTTGGACTCTGACGGTATATCTCCCACGCATCAGCGCCGGGCCGTCGCGCGCTCTGGGATCTGGTTACTGATTCAACTGCCGCCATGGCTAGTCCTGCAACCGGATTCTGGGATCAATCATGCGATACACCAGATCGGTAACCAGATTTGCAGCTATAACAAGCGTGGCCGAAAAGAACAGCACCCCCAACACGGTAGGATAATCACGCGCAATTACCGACTCGAAAACCAGTGTGCCAAGCCCCGGCCAATTGAAGACAGTCTCTACCAGCACGGCGCCGGAGATCAGCGAGCCAAACTGAAGCCCTGCCATCGTGACTACCGGCAAGATGGCATTGCGCAAAGCATGGCGCAGGTAAACAGTACGCTCACGGGCACCTTTGGCCCGGGCAGTTCTGACATAATCGGCCTGCATAACTTCCAGCATACTGGCGCGGGTCAAGCGGCTATACAGCGCAAGATATACCACCCCCAGAGTAAAGCTCGGCAAAACCAGGTGGTGCGCAATATCCACCGCTCGTGATAGACCAGTCGCCATCTTGGCAACGTTGTATAACCCTGATATCGGGAAAATTGGAATCACCACTCCGAACAGAATAATCAACATCAGACCAGTCCAGAAGATAGGTGCTGCATAACCAACCAGAGACAACAGGGTCACCATTGAACTGGTAAAGCCACCGGGCTTACGAGCGGCCAGCACACCCAGTACTGTGCCACCGACGGTGGCAAAACTAAGAGCGGTAAAGACCAGCAGCATGGTCGCCGGCAAGCGCTGCAATATTAGATCGACAACGGGTAGGTTGTAATAAAACGACATACCCAGATCACCCTGATAGGCGCGTTGGAGGTACAAACCCAACTGCACCAGAAATGGTTTATCCAGGCCATAAAGAGCGCGTATCTCGGCCAGCAGTTCTGCTGTTGCGCCGCCCATCTCACCTGCAATGACATCGGCCGGATCACCCGGCGCAAGATGCAGTAACGAAAAATTAAGAACCAGGACCGCTGTAATCAGCGCAACAGCGTACAACAATCTCTTGCCAATGAGCCAAATGAGACCCATAACTTGCTCCCACAATACAAAGCCGGAGCAGCCCAGTGCTGCCCCGGCTTTCAAAAAGATTTATTGGACCGTAACTTTGTCCAATGGAGCCATTGCACCCCAGATACTGAGCGGTGGGTTTCCTATCTTGTTCTTATTGTATGCCGTGTGATACGGCAGAGTATTTAGAAAAGCCAGCGGCACTTCGTCAACGATAATCTGCTGAGCCTGTCGGTAAAGGGTTTGTCGTTTTGCCTGGTCTATTTCTTTTCCTGCAGCGTCAAGCAGCGCGTCAACTTCCTCGTTGCAGTAACTCTGCGTGTTAGACCAGATAACTCCTTGGCGAATATTGCTGCAGACATAGGTGCGATGCACACCGATTACCGGATCACCCCAGTTAAAGACGATATCCATAGTTAGCTCAAACTCGTGCGAAGACACACGTTTGGCCCAAGACGGAAAATCCGGGCTGGCTCTGAGCTGAACCGCTATGCCCACTTTTTTAAGTTGTGGCCGCAGGTACTCAGCGACGTTCTTTTGTTGTTCGGCAAAGGCGGGGAGGTAATCAAGCTCAACCGAAAAACGCACTCCATCAGATCCAGCCGGATAGCCAGCCTCATCGAGCAATGCCGCGGCTTTGGCCAGATCAAGGTCGTAGGACTCTACATCGGGTGCGAAGAACGGGCTTCCCGGATGCACCGGGCCTGTCGCCGCAGTAGAAAACCCGCCGTGTAAGGCATTAACAATAAAATCACGATCAATAGCATAAGCAATCGCCCGGCGTACTCGGACATCCTTGAAGATCTCGTGCTTGGTATTGAACGCCAACCAGTTGAGCGGCCCAACCGCAGCATAGCCCTGATCCGTAACCTCTATAGAAGCGTTCTTGCGTAGTCGGGCGATATCCCGGGTACCGGCAAGAAACGGCAACATATCTACTTCGCCGCTGTCCATTGCCAACACCATGCTGGTCACATCCTTGTAGTTCTTGATGATGATCCGATCCAACTTGGGATAACCCTCAAGGAAGAAGTTCTCGTTCTTCTCGAGAATGATGTGCTCGCCAGGCTTAAACTCAGCCAACTTAAATGGTCCCGAACCCACTGTATCGCTGTTTCTCGGATGCGCTTTGGGGTCCTGACCATCGCCATAAATATGCTCTGGAATAATCACACCCAACGCTGACGATAAGGCCAGCAACAAAGCCGGATGCGGGGCAGATAAACGCAACACCGCTGGGTGATCATCAGGTGTGTCAACCGCCTCTACTGGACCGAACATGGTCTTAAACGGATGATTCGCTTTTATGGTTTCTATGGAAAAAGCCACATCCTTGGATGTGATCGGATGACCATCATGGAAAGTGGCGCCCTTGCGCAAGTTAAGCGTCAACGCCAGGCCATCGTCAGAAAAAGCCCAGGACTCAGCCAGATAAGGCTGAGGATTCCAGTTCTCATCAAACCGCACTGGTGTCGCAAATATTTGTGTGCCAGGTACGGCCGTGGCAATTCCAGACTGTACCGCCGGGTTCAGATGTCTCGGTTTCTGGGTAGTGGCAATAACTAGTGTTCCACCGTCAGCGCTGGAAACAGCGATTCCGGATAACATCATAGTCACCGCTACTGCGGCCAGCATAATCCTCTTCATGCTCCAATCTCCTATAATTAGTGTCGTTTCGAATACCCTTTTCCCTATTTGGAAAAGGGTACATATCATAGCCTAAAATAAGGTCACCAATAGCCAACCAAATTACCCGGCACAGGCCATCGAGCCGACAGCCAGATCGATGGCAGGCTTTATCTTTATCTTTATCGGGAGTATCTTATATTGACGGATGACGCGCGCATTCTATCTGCCAGGCGGGTGGTAACGATGAACCCCTCGATGCCATTTGCCACTCATGTTTTAGTCCGAGATGGCCGCGTACTCGCTACCGGGAGCCTGGAGGAAGTCAGTAACTGGGGCGACTTTCCGATAGACGATACCTTCGGCGACAGTATTTTTCTGCCCGGCTTCGTCGAGGGGCATAGCCACATGATGGCAGGCGGTATTTGGCGATACACCTATGTGGGATTCCACGATCGCGAAGACCCCAACGGAAAACATTGGCGTGGAATCTACAATATCAAAGACCTCGCTATCCGACTGGCAGAAAGTGAAAAGGCGCTGGCTGGGTCTGATGACCCGCTGATCTGCTGGGGGTTCGATCCAATTTTCTTCAATGAAAAACGATTGAATCGGCATGACCTGGATCGAGTGTCGTCAACCCGACCGATTGTGGTTTGGCACTCCAACTTTCACCTAATGACTGTGAACTCTGTAGCGCTTGCCATGGTCGGTTACGACCCGGGCACCAACATCGAGGGGGTACTGCTGGACGACGACGGCAGTCCCAATGGTGAATTGCAGGAACTGGCCGCCATGTTCCCGCTGATGCGCCGGCTCAAGATTAACCTTCGGGAATTCGGCAACAGTGCACAGAGTATCGAAGCCTATGGCCGAGTCGCGCGACGGTGCGGAGTCACAACCGCAACAGATCTGTTTAGTGATCTTCTGGATGAGGATATCAGACAGCTTAACGAAGCCACTCTTTCCGACGAATATCCCCTGCGATTGGTGCCGGCACTCAGCGGCCATTCTGGGACACCCGATGATATCGCCCAGCGAGCCAAGGAGATTTCAGCAACCCGCAACGATAAACTGCGCCTGGGCCTGGTGAAATTAATGACAGACGGATCAATCCAGGGTTTCACAGCACAACTCAAATGGCCCGGTTACTATCGTGGACCAAATCACGGTATCTGGAACATTGCACCTGAGGCGCTTTTCGACCTGGTCGGCACGCTCAATCGTGAAGGCCTGCAGGTGCATGTCCATGTAAACGGTGATGCCGCCTCAGAACTCGCCATTAAAGCTTTTAAAAAGGCGTTAACTCACCACCCGCGACCAGACCATCGACACACCCTGCAGCATTGCCAAATGGCCGACCGCAGCCAGTTTCATCAGATGGCAGCACTCCGACTTGGCGTTAATCTTTTTGCCAATCACATCTTTTTCTTTGGAGACCAGCATCGGGATATCACTATGGGTCCCGAGCGCGCCTCACGAATGGACGCCTGTCGCACCGCATTGGATGAAGGCGTCAACCTTTCGATTCATTCCGACGCACCGGTCACTCCCATGGGGCCCCTGACAGTGGCCTGGTGTGCCGCGAACCGGCTAACGGGCAGTGGCCAGGTGCTGGGGCCCATGGAGTGCATCACTTTGGATGAAGCCATGCGCGCAATAACGCTGGGACCCGCGCGCAGCCTGCATCTTGATCACGAGATCGGTTCGATTGAATCAGGCAAGCGCGCGGACTTTGCCATCTTGGATGCCGATCCCTACGAGGTAGGCGCGGCGGAACTCAATAAAATAAACGTTATAGGCACTGTGGTCGGCGGTACCGCGTTTACTGATCTATGACCGGTGGCGCGCTACCGGTCAGTATCATCACCGGCTACCTGGGCGCCGGCAAGACCACCTTTATCAACCAACTACTCAGCAACCCCAATGAACTGGCAATCACTATCCTGGTCAATGATTTTGGCTCAATTTCTATCGACGATGCCCTGATCGAAAGCCAGTCTGCCGATACCATTACCCTGGCTAACGGTTGCATTTGTTGCACCCTGGGGAGCAGTTTAGTAACCACATTGTGCTCGGTACTGGATGCGCCACGCCGACCAGACTGGTTGATTATTGAAGCCAGCGGTGTGGCTGAGCCCGCCAAACTCTACAACATCGCCAAGGCAGAGCCGGACCTCAGTTTGGAAAATGTTATCTGCCTGGTCGATTGTGCCACCATCAGCGACTGGTTAAGTGATCATGACGTTGGATCTGTTGTCGCGCGCCAAGTACAACAAAGTGATTTGCTGTTATTGAATAAGTGCGACCTGGTGGATGAGGTCAAGCAGTCAAGCGTTACTGCCCTTCTGCAACAGCAAAACCCTAAGGCCCAATTATTTCCAACGGTGGATTCGAAGTTGCCGTTTGAAGTGGCGAGACAGTCGTCCTGCCTATCCAAAGAAAATTTAGCCCAGGCAATGCTCGAATCGATCCCCGGACAAAGCCATGATCGCGAGTTCGAGCGTTGGACCCTCGAACTCACTGGCGTTATTGAAGAGAAGCGCTTGCGCAAAGCGCTACGCCACCTTGATTCATGTGTTCATCGATTGAAGGGCCTGGTACGACTTGAGCATTGCAACGAGATAGCGCAAGTGCAGTATGCCGGCGGCCGATTGAAGATCACGCCATACCAAGGATCGGATTCAGGCTTGGGCGAGGCACTCGTCGCCATCGGCCCGGCGGGCCACGACATGGCTACACACCTTGACCAGAGATTTAGCAATATCAGTGGGCCTGAGCGCTAAGATCGGAGACTTATTTTTAACAACATCCTTTTGCCAGGGGTCGCTAATACTCCCCAGCGTTACCTGACGGTGGGCATGATTCTCAGGAGTTAGAAGCTTCTCAGGTGGTAATGGCTCCCCTCGTAAGGATAGAAATGATGAGCACAACAAAGCAATCGGCGGCTACGCCGCAGTGCTATTCCAGGTATCTCGCGTACTCTTCAATATGCTTGCTGAGGCTCATGGCGTGCTCCCGCACCAGCCGCTCGGCCTTGTCGGCGTCGCGCTGCTCCAAAGCTTCAATGATGCGCATGTGATCAATCACCGATTGATCAGATCGATTATGTTCCTTTACCGCCTGAACACGTATTGATCGCATATGCAAAAACAGGTTGCTGGCCATGGTCTGAATCAGGGCGCACTTACTGAGCGCCATAATGGTTTTATGAAACTCTATATTCGTATCTGAATATTCATCGATGTGTGCCCGCGCCTCCTCCTTGTCATCAAAGCTCGCAAACATCTTACGCAGTTTGCTGATCTCGGCTTCGCTTGCATTCTGAGTGGCAAGTCGAGCCGCCATGCTTTCCAGCGCGGCCCATACACAAACGACTTCCAGGATTTCCTCCTTGGTCTTACGCACGACATAAGTACCACGCCGGGGCACATTCTTGACCAGCCCCTCCTGCTCCAACCGCGATAAAGCCTCACGCACGGGTGTCCGACTCACGCCAAGCTCTTCTGCCAGCCTTCTTTCATCCAGTTTGGGCGGTTCAGGTGTGGAATAAATATCCATCTCGGTAATCGCATCTTTCAGCATCGAATAGACCTGATCCTTGAGTGCCTGAGCTACGCCGATCGGGGCCAGCCTGATATTAGTCATATGTCACCTGCACTTAGTTGATACCGATATACGATGCCTGACGCGTTT
>JABINT010000200.1 GCA_018698075.1 Acidiferrobacteraceae bacterium | reverse complement strand
ATGAAGCCCGCGCACTGGCGCAGCGTATTGCAGCTTTGCCGCCGGGTCCGGTAGGTGATCTTAAGCAGGCATTACGCGAGGCGGCCGATACTGATCTTGAGGGTGCGATGGCGATCGAAACCCAAGCCACACTCAAAGGCTTTCTTGACCCGGATTCGGCGCAGCGGGCGCGCGACCGACTCGGCTGAATCAGCTGCGCACCAATTTGCCGCGGCGCAACCGAAGCACCAGCATCAAAAGTGCCAAAGAGGCATAACTGACCGGCCACGCCCAATCGCTTCGGATCATCAACAGGTAATGCACCGCTACCAGGGCCAGCGCTATGTAGACCGCGCTGTGCAGGCGCTTCCAGTGACGGCCCAATCGGCGCATCGCAGCGCGCGTTGAGGTCAACGCCAGTGCAAACAAAGTCAGCCAGGCCGCAAACCCCAGCAACACATACGGCCGCTTTACAATCTCTTCGGCGAGCCGGGGAAAATCCCAGCCCAGCAAAAAAGAAAGAAAGAACAAAAAATGCGCGCTGGCATAGGTAAAAACCCACAGGCCTACAGCGCGCCGGTAGCGTAGCAGTGCCGGCCAATGTGCCCAGCGTGCCACGTGTGGCAAAAACAACACCAGTAACAGCAGGTTGAATGTCCAGATTCCGGTTTCGAAGATCAGGGATTTTTGTGGATCGACCCCCAACGCCCGCCCCTGCCAGGCCAGCGCCAGAACAACCGCCGGGGTTGCCAAAACCAGGTGTGCGACAAGACGAATCAACGGTACTGCTGCGCCGCTCCTGGGTACAACTGCGCTACCTGGTCAGCATACCCGTTGTACGGCCTTGAGGGGATACGCTCGATCTCGCCGTCATCCCAGATGCGCCGCTCGGTTGCCTGGCTCCAGCGCGGGTGGGAAATATCCGGGTAGACGTTGCTGAACCAGCCATACTCTTTCGGACTTTCCACATTCCAGGTTGCCATTGGGCGCTCTTCAGTAAAGGTGATGCGAACAATGAACTTGGGCGACTTAAAGCCGTACTTCCACGGAACAGTGATACGAAAAGGCAACCCGTTCTGGGGCAGTTCGCGATCGCCGTAAACACCAAAAGTGGCAAAGGTCAGCGGATGCATAGCCTCTTTAATAGTCAGCGCTTCCACGTAGGGCCAATCCAAGGTGCTAAAGGCCGACGCCTGGCCTGGCATCTCCTCGGGACGCAAGACACTGGTAAAGGCAACGTAACGCGCCGACGCTAACGGCTCTACCACGCGGATGATGTCACGCAGCGGTCGGCCGTTGTAAGGAATTACCATCGACCAGGCTTCAACGCAGCGAAAATCGTAAACCCGCTCCTCAAGATGACTGAAAGGCATGCCCATCAGTTCGTCGATATCGAATGTGCCGGGCTTGGCACACAGTCCGTCGAAGCTGACCGCCCAGGGTGTCATCTGGAACGCACCGGACTCACGGTAGGGGTCGGCCTTGTTCCAGCCAAACTCGTAAGCGTTGTTGTAGTGAGTCGCCGCGTGCTTGCTGGTTAACCGGTTGCCCGCATTGTGAAGAACAACTGCATCGGCCTGGGCCACGGCGGGTACTGGTGCTTTATCAGCATTTGCCTCGGACCGAGGCCAGTGTCCACCATAGCGTAGTGCCCCAAAACCTCCCAGGGTACAAAGCCCCAGCGCGCCCGCGATAAAACGCCGGCGACGGTAAGCGGTTTGGTCAGTAATACGGGTCAATTTTGATTCCACGCAAAAACGATCCCGTCATTATCGCCTGTCGCTTCGACCAAGAGGGTGACAAATTGTTCATCAAGGCAAGGTCAAACTTGAGCGCAAGGCCTTGGAAAACAGGTGTTCTGGCAGAAAAATAATGATTGCTTTATGGTTTTTGCTGGGTTAGTGTTCGGCTCAAGTGGCCGAAATATTTGGCCCTTTGACCGAATGGCTACAGGGCGAACCCCTGTAGATCTGCTGAAAGCTCTCAAAAAACGCAATCCAGTTTCTTCACTTCGCCTCCCGTATCCATTCATTTTATCCGCCCTTAGCAATGGGTTTTATCCCAGCGTCCCGGGCATTTTCCTGACCTACAAGAGACTTTTTTGATTTATGAATATCTATGTTGGAAATCTATCGTATAGCGTGACCGAGGAAGACCTTAACGCAATGTTTGCCGAGTTTGGCGATGTTACCAGTGCAAAACTCATCATGGACAGAGACTCTGGCCGCTCCAAAGGATTCGGTTTTGTTGAGATGTCCGGTGAGGATGCCGGCCAAAAAGCTATTGATGAACTCAATGGCCGTGATGTCGGCGGTCGCTCATTGACTGTCAACAAAGCACGACCCCGCGAAGAACGCCCCCGTGGCGGCGGTGGTGGTGGCCGCGGTGGTTACGGCGGTGGCGGTGGTGGCGGTTACGGCGGTGGCGGAAACCGCTACTAAGACCTGACCCAGTTACCCGGTGGGCGGAACAGACATCTGTCTTTGCCGCCGGGTAATGGCTTGCTTCAAGTCTTGCGCCCGGTAGATACTCGGCGCATGCCTGATCTTTTTTTGCCTGCTGGCGCTGTTCGGCATGGCTTCTGAGCCCTCTGTGGCACCGCCCCAACCGAGCCGCATGACAGCGCTGCTGCGCTGGCTGGGTGCCGACCCGCGCCCCGTCACGGTACTGGAGCGCACCGTGGCTATCCTGGGCAGCCTCGTGGCGATGTTGATCGTCTTTGGCGTGAGCAGGTCAATGCCCGGTGGCAGCCATGTGCTAATCGTTGCCTCAACCGGGGCTTCGGCCGTCATCATTTTCACCGTACCACACGGCCGGCTGTCACAGCCCTGGCCGGTGCTTGTCGGTCATTTACTGTGCGGCCTCATCGGCGTGACCTGCGCAAAATGGCTTGGCACCGGACCGATGTCAGCCGCGATCACGATCAGCCTGTGCGTTCTGGCCATGAGCGTGGGGCGCTGTGTTCACCCACCCGCCGGTGCGACCGCGCTGACCGCAGTGCTGGGCGGAAGCCTCATCACCGATATGGGCTACAGCTTCGTGCTGGCACCCGTGATGGTGAATATGCTGACCCTGATCGGTGCAGCCGTGCTGATAAACCTGCCTTTTCGCTGGCGACGTTACCCGGCGACGCTGAATTGGCAACGCCGCAAAGCACTACCCCCCAGCGTAGATCGCTCGGATCTTACCTATGCGCTGTCGAAAATCGACACCTTCATGGATATCAATGAAGATGATCTGCTGCGCATCTACGAGCTGGCACGAAGCCGTTCTGACAAAGAGTTAATCATCAACATTCAGGCCGGGGGCTGCTTCAGCAACGGAGGATTCGGCCACAACTGGGAGGTGCGCCAGGTCAGTGCCGACTACTCAACCGATAACAGCGCACGCGTGGCTTACCGGATCATTGCTGGCACCGACGACGGTGGGTCGGGGGAAAGCAGCCTGGATGAATTTAAGGCCTGGGCCAGTTATGCGGTGGTGCGCAACGGGGATTCGTGGAACCGGGTGTAAACCCTGAACTCGTTGTGGCTCACAATAACCAACAGGCACTGCGCTCAGGCTGAAACGCGCAGCAGGTCTTCCTTGTGATCAACATCGCGCAGCACGGCATCATCTACCATAGGCACCTCGACCACAGAATCGGCAAGGTTGTCAAAAAGACAACGTGCGATATCGTCGCCAGTGAGCTGCATTAACGCACCGAACCACTCGCGTGGAAAAAGCACCGGGTGACCCCGACGATCGCCAAAACACGCAACCCGGACAGCATCTGCCGAAAAGCCCTCAAGCAAACGATTGATGTGTGTTGCGCTTACCCATGGCATGTCGGCCAGACACAGCACCATGCCATCGAGATCCGCAGGCAATTGTGATACCCCGGCGCTGATTGATGCACCCATGCCGTCGCGGTAGTCGGGGTTGTATATCCAGTTAAGCGAGCGGCCGGTGAGTGCATCGCGCAACGGGGCCTGTTCGTGCCCGGTGACCACGTGCACAGTGCCAACTTTGGATTCCAGCGCCGCATCAACCGCGTGAGCTGCAACCGCCTTGCCCTGCCAAGGCAACAATAACTTGTTGGGACCCCCCGCACGCAGCGAGCGGCCCGCCGCCAGCACTAATGCATCGATCCGTGGTGCCAACATCATCTAGTCATTGCGCCCAATCAACATCACATCTCCTTGTGGATGGGCTCGCGCGCGGTCACGCTCTGCCGGCGCGGGCAAACTCGATTACACAATTATTAATAGTCGTCAGTCAACACCTGGTTGGTACAACAGCATCGACTCGCGCGCTAGAACATGCTTTCGCAGAACCAAACACCACGAGAAGCTTAATTTCAAAGAAAATCCGCGCAGACCACCTGCAGTGCCAGTGCTGCGTACATTGCGACGCCGGCGGGTAACGCATCCTCGTTGACCCGCATTGTGCTGGAATGGCAAGGGGCAGCGGGGCCATCGGCCGGTGCGGTGCCGATAAAGGCAAAAGCCCCGGGGAAACGCTCGAGTACGTAAGAGAAATCCTCGGCACCCATCCACGGGGTTTGCATCTGCTGGTAACGATCTTCACCAAGCACCTTGTGTGCAGCGCGAGCCACAGCCTGCTCACCGCTGGCGTGATTTACCGTGGGCGGATAGCCTTTTTCGATATCCAGCGAGACCTCCAAACCATGGGCCGCGGGAATCTGCCGGACCAGGCGCTCTATACCCTCGACCAACCGGGCGCGGGCATCCGCAGACAGTGACCGCAACGTGATGTCGAGCTCTGCAAATTGTGGAATAACATTGCTGGTGGTGCCCGCCTGGATACGGCCCACCGTTGCCACCACCGGATCAAACACATCGAAGCGCCGGGTGATAAGGGTCTGTATGGCCTGGACGACTTCGCAGGCCACAGGCACTGGATCTATCGCATTGTGCGGCATCGAACCGTGACCGCCGCGGCCTTGCAACCGAGCGAATACCGTGTCGACCGCCGCAAGAATCGGGCCGGTGCGGCACGCAATCATTCCAGAGGGCATCTCGGGCTCCACATGCAGCGCGTAAACAGCCTGTGGTGGGCCAGCAGCATCCAGCAAGCCTTCATCAAGCATGGGCTTGGCACCGCCTGGACCTTCCTCGCCTGGCTGGAACATAAAGCGCACACTGCCAGCTATACGGTCACGGTGCGCATGCAGAAGATGCGCGGCACTTGAAAGCATTGCGGTGTGCGCGTCGTGGCCGCAGGCGTGCATGCAACCGGCTTCTTCAGAAGCAAAGGGCAGGCCGGTATCTTCGGGCATCGGCAATGCATCCATGTCGCCCCGCAGCAATACGGCGGGCCCGGGCTTGGCACCGTGCAGGGTAGCCACGATTCCGCTGGTAGTCGCCGATAATGCCAGCTCAAGATCCAGGCCCTGCAGTGACTCAAGCACCGCTGCGCGGGTACGGGGCAGATCCAACCCGAGCTCAGGGTGACGATGGATTTCCCGGCGCAGCGCAACGGTGCGCTCTTGTAGCGCTTGTGCGTCCTGAAGCAGCTGTATTGGCATGTTTCTCCTGGGGGATCTCGTATTTTTTACAGACTCCCATTGTGCACCAGCAGGCGACGCCCAGCACAAAAAAATCCCCGCCAGAGGCGGGGACACGCAGAGGAGGAAACAACGCTGTTAGCGTCTCAGATTTGCTGGGGGGTTGCCTGTAATCTGATTCACGGTTGACCGGCTTCAGGTGATTTTAATAAGTAGGGCGCATCTGGATATGCTCGAACTCCAGGTCAAGTTTGTCGCTACGCTCTAATTGCTCTATCGGTATACCGATTTCGAGCAGGTCTTTAAGCATGGCAATAATCGCCTCGGAATCGTTGCTCGCTCTGGATTCGATGATTGTGGGGCTCGTGTTCATGGCATGTTCCTCTTATGTGTCCTTTGCTGATGTTTCAGAGCTGCATCATCTGCGATCCGAGCATCTCTCTCAGTGATGGTTGTCACAGATTCACAACCAATGCGGGTAAATGCGGGGTGTAGCGGGAGGAAAAAACCATTAAACACCCAGACAAGTGACGGCCGTCACATTTGCCGGAATGAAAGAACTACAGCAAGGTGTTAAGAAAAGCGGCGACCCGCCGGGCAAAACGGCGGTCAGCCCAATAGGCAAGATGAGAAGCCGGAGTCCATCCGCTGATCGGGCCGCCCACATTGATCAGTTCGTCACGGTGGACGACGCTGGCATAGGCTTCATTGATGGGCTTGAGCGGCCAGCCCAATACATCGTCAGGATCAAAGTAATTAAGCCACCGCGCATCGCCCTTGAGACGCGCGGGCAGGCGCGCCGGTGGAAAACGAATTGGCTGCACCTTCGAGCAGGCAAAAGTAAACAGCGGAATATTGCAACCAAAGGTGATAAAGCCGGTCAACCAGTTCATACGCTCAAAGGGTGATAACCGACGGTCCGGGCGCTGTTGGCTGTCCCAGATGTAATTGGACAGAATATGCCCGCCGAACGAATGTGCCAATACCACCAGCGGTACGGCACGACCGGAGAGTTGGTCGTTGTACAGAGTTGCCATCGCCTGGCGCACCCGGGCATGCACCCGATTGTAGGTTCGGGTCTCCTCGCCACTGCGTCGACCACCAGAGGGCAACTGGCGATAACCAACCGCATCACCCAAAGCACTCAGCAGCAGGGTGCGCAAACGTCGTGCCCGCAGATCCGTAGAATCGTAGGCCGCCTGCAGATAGGCATTCTGGGCTGGGCGCAGGATATCGTCCCAGAATACCGGCTGCCAGGCCACCTGCTCGGGGTCTGTGCCGATCTTCTCGAGTTGCGTGCTGACCCCATCGATCAGTTGATCAGCAAAATCCGGACTCTGACGGCCGATGCCATGAATGACCAGTGCGGCAAGGTTTTTTTTCATCGACAGGTGTAGCCCAACGGGCGTATCGGCAGCGCGCTACACGCCCAACATACAAAGACGCAGGGAAAATTATCGACCACTGGGCCTTGGAGAAGCACGCTTTGAACGCCATGATGCACAAACATCCAGTAAGTGTACTCGCCGCCCCGCATCCGGAACAGGCGCCACGACTGTCGGGCACAGGTACAATCGCGGCTGGCCTCAGTTGATCCTTCTCTATCGTTGAACCAGAACCTTTACCTGCTGCTTCGCCAGCACTTCCCGGCTGACCCCGATACCGCATGGCTGGTGCTGCCTGACGGGCGCTGTTTGCGCTACGGCGACATTGATGCAACTACGGCGTGCTACGCCGGAGCACTGCACTCGCTGGGCATAGGTCATGGTGATCGGGTACTGGCGCAGATCGATAAATCGCCAGAAGCCTTGTTGTTGTACCTGGCGACGCTGCGTCTGGGCGCCATCTACGTACCACTCAACACAGCCTACACCCCAACCGAGGTGGCCTATTTTCTGGGTGATGCGCGGCCAGGGCTGTTCATCGCCCGGCCTGACCGTGAAGCCACCTTGAGTGAAGCGGCCCAGGCGACGGCCACGACACTGCTCACCCTGGATGAGTCCGGGCAGGGCAGCCTGCGCGAGCGAGTGGATCAGGCAACGCCTCTTAAAGCAGTGACAACCGTCAGTGGCGATGAGATCGCCTCGATCATCTACACCTCGGGTACCACCGGGCGCTCCAAGGGCGCCATGCTCAGCCACGACAACCTGGCCAGCAACGCCCTCGCCCTTCGGACCTTGTGGGGTTTTGTTGGCACCGATGTTTTGCTGCATGCCCTGCCGATCTACCACCTGCACGGGCTCTTTGTGGCCGTGCACTGTGCCATGCTGCGCGGGATTCCCATGCTGTTTCTGCCGCGCTTTGACCCGGTGCAGGTGCTGACACACCTGCGATCCGCCACGGTCATGATGGGCGTGCCTACTTTCTATACACGTCTGCTGCAGACAGAGGGCTTCGATCGTGCCAGTTGTGAACATATGCGGCTTTTTATCAGTGGCTCAGCGCCACTGCTGGCGCAAACCTGGCAGGCGTTTTATCAACACACCGGCCACCGCATTCTGGAACGCTACGGCATGAGCGAGGCCGGTATGATCGCCTCCAACCCGCTGGTGGGTGACCGGCTACCCGGCACGGTAGGCTTTGCCCTACCGGGGATCACGCTGCGGGTGTGTGACGACACACACCACCCGCTACCGGCCGGACAGACCGGCGTGCTCGAGATGCGCGGCCCTAACGTATTCCAGGGCTACTGGCAGATGCCCGAAAAAACCGCCAGCGAATTCACCAACGATGGTTTTTTTATCTCGGGTGATCTTGCAACCCTGACAGAAGACGGCCGGGTCTCGATCGTTGGTCGGGAAAAAGATCTGGTGATCAGTGGCGGATTGAATGTCTACCCCAAAGAGATCGAGGAAGCGATCGACGCGCTGCCCGGGGTCAACGAGGCCGCGGTGATCGGCGTCCCACACGCAGACCTCGGTGAAGGCCTGGTGGCGGTTATCTGCGTCACGCCAGGCAGCGCTCTTGATGCGGATAGTGTGATCGAAACCCTTAAAGCCAGCCTGGCAGGCTTCAAAGTACCGCGACAGATCTATTCGGTTGATGAACTGCCGCGCAACGCGATGGGCAAGGTGCAAAAAAATATTCTGCGTGAAAGATACGCCGAAACTTTCTGCGCCTGAGCGCGGGGGGGCTTACAACTCGGTGTACTTGCGCGCTGTGCCGCGGGCTTTTTCCACCGGGTATTTGCGCCGGTTCTTTTCCAGTTTGGCCCATGCAGCGCTGCCCAGATCAATCTCCATCTGCGAAGCCAGGCGCAAGGTGTAGATCAATATATCGGCCAACTCCTCGGCTACGGCCGCGCGCCGGTCATGGTCCAATTCCTCGCTCTGGCGCTCACTCAGCCACTGGAAGTGTTCCACCAGTTCTGCCGCCTCGACAATCAGCGCCATGGAAAGGTTCTTAGGAGAATGAAACTGCTGCCAATCGCGCTCCTTCGCAAACTCATCGATCGCGCTCGACAGGGTTTCGATAAAGGCGTTGTTCATAAATCGGCTTGGGGCGGGTAATCAGTTATCGGGGGCCGTGAAGGCTTCAAAATCCTCGAGGATATCGGCTACCGCCGCTTCGAGAATACGCTCACCGTGAGCAACGCTGGCAAGACCAGGGTTGGAACCGATACGCCCATCGGGAAAACAGCGACGGTAATCGGCGGCATCCCGAATCTGGCCAGTGGCAGCACGTTCGGGGCTTAGCGTTACATCCTTAACGGCTTCGGGATGCGCATACCAACTGAGGGACACTTCAGAGGGTGTGGCATGGCTGCCTTCGGCGTCGCCGAAGAGTTTGCGCGACAACGCGCCGACGCGTCGGCCGGTATACCAGTTGCGAAGTCGCAGGCGCGGCGCGGGTGTATCGCTGCCCGCAAAGCTTGCGCTGGACCAGATCTCTGAAAAGGCCGCCGTCACGGTGGCGATATTGCCGCCATGGCCATTGAGAAAATACACATGGGTGAAACCGTGGCAAAGCAGTGACTCTGTGACATCTCGTACCAGCGCCAACAGTGTGGAGGGGCGCAGCGCAATCGAGCCGGGAAAGGCCAGATGATGCTGGGCCATGCCCACCGCCAGTGTGGGGCCAATGAGCACTGTGATACGCCGTGCCATCTCGTGGGCGACAGCTTCGGGGCAAATCGCATCGGTACCAATCAACCCATTGGGGCCGTGCTGCTCGGTCGAGCCGATCGGAACGATGATCGCCGTAGACGAGCGCAAGTAGGCCTCTACCTCGGGCCAAGCGGCCAGTTGCAATAGCATGGTTAATCTCCTGCTGGGATAAGCGGTCGCGATTATCGACTGGATCGGGCGCGCAGTTCGGTCAGGGTCGTGGTATGGGCGATTGCCTCGGCGTCTGTGATCAGTTCAATCAAGGTGCTACTCGAGGCGGCCAGGGCGCGCTGCAGCGCCGGGGCAAATTCGTCGGTTGTGCTGACCCGCTCGCTACCAAGGCCATGAGCTGCTGCCAACGCACAAAAATCCGGATTACTCAGATCAGTGTGGCTGATCCGACCGGGATAACGCATCTCCTGGTGCATACGGATAGTGCCCAGCATTGCATTGTTGATCACGATAATCACAATCGACAGCTCATACTGCACTGCGGTGGCGATCTCCTGCCCAGTCATCTGAAAGTCGCCATCGCCAACCACACAGATCACCTGGCGCTTGGGAAATACCAGTGCGGCAGCGATCGCGGCCGGGATACCATAGCCCATCGATCCCGAAGTCGATGCCAACTGCCGTCCAGTGCCGCGGTGTCGAAAATAGCGGTGTAACCAACCGGTATGGTTGCCGGCACCGGTGCAGACGATGGCGTCATCGGCCAGCGTCTCGCTAAGGTGCGCCACCACCTTCGCCAGATTGACAGCATCGGGGGTATCGGCTGGCGTCGTCCAACGTAGGTAGCTATCGCGCAGTTCCCGGCCATGGGCTGCCCAGGGCAATTGGGCCGGGGGCTGCAGCGCCGACAATGCCAACGCAAACACCGGCGCCGACACGGGAAAAGCCAGCGTCGGGTAATAAACCCGCCCCAACTCCTCGACACCCGGGTAAACGTGCACCAGCTGCTGATAAGGCAACGGCACACGCAAGCGTGTGTAATTACGCGTGGTGACCTCGCCCAGGCGTACGCCCAGGGCAATCACAAGATCAGCCTCGGTGAGCGCACTTTCCAGCTGCGGGTTCATACCAATACCGACGTCACCGACGTACTGTGCATCGGTGTTGTCAAATACATCCTGGTAACGAAATGGTGCAGTCACCGGTAACTGCCAGCGTTGGGCAAATTCATGCAATGCCGTACGCGACGCTGGGCTCCAGTTGCGCCCACCGGCCAGTAACACCGGCTGGCGGGCATTTTCCAGCAATGTTGCAAACCGTGCCATGTCCGCCTGCGCAGGTTCGCTATGAAGGCGGTGGTACGCTGGCAGGTCGACTACCTGCGCACTGTCGGTCAGAACATCTTCAGGCAACACCACAACGACGGGGCCGGGACGGCCATTGCAGGCGGTATGAAAAGCCCGACTCATGACTTCGGGCAATCGAGCAACATCGTGCACTTGCTCGACGTGCTTGGCCAGAGCGTTGTAGAAAAGCCCGTAGTCGATCTCCTGAAAGGCCTCGCGCCCAAGTGCATTACGACTCACCTGGCCAATGAGTAATACCAGTGGCGTGGAATCCTGGGCTGCCACGTGAATACCGGATGCCGCGTTGGTCGCGCCGGGGCCACGAGTCACAAAACACACGCCGGGACGCCCGGTGAGTTTGCCGCAGGCTTCGGCCATCATCGCCCCACCGCCCTCGTGGCGGCAAACCACAGTGGTGATATCAGCCGTATCGTGCAACGCATCCAGCGCGCTGAGATAACTTTCGCCCGGCACGCAGAAAACGTGCCTCACCTGTTGCTGACATAACGCCTGGATAAGAATCTGGCCGCCGGTACGGGCGGGTGGCAGCGGTACGGACACGTTCAGTCCTGAGTGGGCTTCTTGGGGGCCTTGCTGGAACGCTTGGCGCGGGGATGATCAGTGCTTTTCACCAGGCCTGCCGAGCGCAGGAAATCATCCTGCACATCCTGCCACACTGCAAGGTTGCGACGAGCCATCTCGGACATTGTGCCCACGGACGTCTGGCCCAGAAAATCTGCCAGACGATCCTGATAAGCCTGCTGCTGCTCGACAAACAACCCCAGGCTACGCTCAAGATAGTCGGTAAACATCTTCTGAGTGGTGCCGCCGTAGAAGCGGATGAGGTTGGTGAGAATCTCAGTAGTGAACAGCGGCTGGCCGGAGCTCTCCTGCTCGTTGATGATCTGCAGCAACACGCTACGGGTGATGTTATCGCCACTGGCAACATCGATCACTATGAATTCTTCGCCTTCGACAATCAGTTGTCGCAGGTCGGACACGGTAATGTAGTGGCTAAGCTCAGTGTCGTAGAGTCGCCGGTTGGGGTACTTCTTGATCGTACGCGTGCTCATCGCCGGTTCCCCGCATTATTGTGCAACGCAATAATACCACCAGCCGAGGGGCCGCCGTGGGAACAGCACATCAGTACATGTGCTGACCACCATTGATCGACAGCGTGGAGCCGGTCATGAAAGTCGCGTCATCGGCAACCAGAAACATCACCGCACGGGCGATGTCACTGGCGTAACCCAGCCGTCCGGCAGGAATAGTGGCAATAATTTTTTCCAGCACTTTTTGCGGCACTGCGCGCACCATATCGGTATCGACATAACCGGGGGCAATGGCATTAACCGTGATGCCTTTAGCAGCGCCTTCCAGAGCCAGCGCCTTGGTAAACCCATGGATACCCGACTTGGCCGCCGCATAGTTGACCTGGCCATACTGTCCCGCCTGGCCATTGATCGAACCGATGTTGACGATGCGCCCGAATCCACGCTCACGCATACCTTCAATCACGTTGCGACACATGTTGTAGCACGAAGATAGATTGGTCTGCAGCACGGCGTTCCACTGCTCGAAATCCATGCGGTGCAAAGTTCCGTCTCGGGTAATGCCTGCATTGTTCACCAGTATATCGGCCGGGCCAAGATCCGCCTCGATGCGCTCTATACCCGTGGCGCACTGGTCGAAATCGGCAACGTCGAACTTGTATACGGCGATTCCGGTTTCGCTGTTAAATGCCTGGGCCGCCTGGTCGTTGCCGGCATAGGTGGCGGCAACACGGTGACCCACTTCACTCAACGCTGTTGAGATGGCAGCACCAATACCCCGCGTCCCGCCGGTAACTATTGCTGTGTGTGACATATGTATCTAACTCCTTGAACGACTGAAAATATGGTGAAAAACTGTTTACTCGGGGGGGTGACTCAGGGGCGCTCTACGCACATGGCGATTCCCATACCGCCACCGATGCACAGCGTAGCAAGACCGCGCCGCACGTCACGTCGACCCATCTCGTAGAGTAAGGTCGTCAGAACCCGGGCACCGGAAGCGCCGATCGGATGCCCAAGCGCAATCGCGCCGCCATTGACGTTGACCATGTCGGTATCCCACGCCATTTCCTGGTTCACGGCACAAGCCTGCGCTGCGAACGCCTCGTTCGCCTCGACCAAATCAAGATCGCCTGCCTCCCAACCCGCCTTTTCCAGAGCCTGGCGACTGGCGGGAATCGGTCCGGTTCCCATAATTGAGGGATCCACACCAGCGGTCGACCAGGAGACGATCCGGGCCAACGGTGTGATGCCTCGAGCGCTGGCCGAGCTTGCGCTCATCAGCACGGTGACAGCAGCGCCGTCGTTGATTCCCGAGGCATTGCCTGCAGTCACGGTGCCCGCCTTATCAAAGGCGGGTCTCAGACCCGCCAACGCTTCTGCTGTGGTGCCATGACGTGGGTGTTCGTCGGTATCCACAACGGTATCACCCTTGCGGCCCTTTATCGTGACCGGAGTAATCTCCTTTGCAAAACGCCCGGCTTTTTGCGCAGCCTCGGCTTTTTGCTGCGACGCAGCAGCAAAGGCATCCTGGGTCTTGCGGGAAATGGCAAACTGGCTTGCGACGTTCTCGGCGGTATTGCCCATGTGGTAGCCATTGAAAGCATCCCACAGCCCATCAACGATCATGCTATCGACCATTTCCAAGGGTCCGAGTTTCTGTCCATTACGCAAGTGTGCGCAGTGTGGGGCCTGGCTCATGCTCTCCTGACCACCGGCCACGACGATATCACTATCGCCATTGCGGATCGCCTGGTATCCCAACGCGATGGCGCGTAGTCCCGAGCCGCATAGTTGATTGATTACCAGCGCAGTCTTCTCCACTGGAATGCCGGCTCCAATAGCAGCCTGGCGAGCCGGGTTCTGGCCCGTCCCTGCCGTCAGGACCTGACCCATCACCACCTCGGAGACCTCTTGCGGCGCAACGCCGGCCCGGTCCAGCGCAGCCACCATGGCGACACGACCCAGCTCACTCGCTGGCAAAGTACTCAAGCCGCCGTTAAAGGCGCCGGTCGCAGTTCGCGCTGCACTGACAATTACCACTTCGGTTTCAGTTTTCATCTGTTCTTTTGTCTTTTAGAAAATATTCGAACGGTCCTGGCGATCGTACCTGGGCGTCACACTATCGCATTCTTAACTTGCCAGTGCGTTGTAGCGGCGCCACCTAATACAGTGAAAACGCCGCAAGCGCGCGAGCGCCCCGCTAAAGACAAGACCGGCTTGCGCCGGTCTGTCGTGCCTGCAACGCTCCAGGTTCAAATACCAAAAGCGCGAAACTCAGGCGCGCTTGTCAGCGACGGCACTTAAGGTGTCTGCAGACTTACGGAAAAGCGTCTGCGCCTGATCGGCATACTGGCGGCCAAGCTCCATGGCTTCGCTCGAATCCTTAGTCATCCGCTGTACCAAGCCACGAACGACCTCGGGCTGCTTTTCAAAGTACACACGAGCACTGTCGATATCTTTAACCTCTAGTGCTTCTCGAGCATTAGTCAAAATGGCGTTGGCATAATTGTGGGCAACACCCATCTGCAGCTCGATCAATTTTTCCAGGTTATCGACGGCCAGTTTGCTGGCGTCAGTGCTGGCCGTAGCAGCTGCCTTGCTGGCTTTTTCATACGACTCGGTGATCTTGGCTTTCATGATTTTATCCTCTTGAATTCAGGGGGTTTAATATATTGTTGCACCGCACAATAACAAATAATATGGTGCAATGCAACATTTTTTATCCCGCGTCATATAAAACCTATTTTTCAATAGTTTAAATTACCTTATTTCTCTCTTAAGTGATGTTATTACAGGAGATTTTCAACAATACCTGCTTGGTGCATCGCACCAGTGGTGATCTTGTAATTAACCCCAGTCTCACTGAACCCGGCCCGCCACGGTCTACAATCGGCGCATGAACCCAATCCCCCCGGCCAACTGGGCGCAAGCCCTGGCGCAACTGCAGTCGCAGTTTGCCGCCACGCTCAGCCATGCTGAGCGCACAGATGGAACACGGCCGCCGGCTAATCTTAGCGACTGGCTCCAGGCTTTTAGCCAACCGGCTGACCCCACGGCCACCACCGCACAAGCACCGGGTCTCGCGTTCATGGCCAGCCCATGGCCTGGCAGTGTCTCCCCTGTCACTGTGGGCGCTGACCGCTGGGGTGTGGCAACAACACGCTACCAGGAAGCGTTGGCCGCGCTACAGCAGGCCTGGCTTAAGATCGGCATTGAAGCTTGGAGCCGGCTGCACAACGCACTGACAACCAATGAAGCTGCGGATGACCTGCGTGCCAGTTACGACCTTTGGATCTATTACGGCGAGCAGGTATTTGCCGAACAGGCCTGCAGCCAACACTATGCGGGGCTTGTCAGCGAGCTGATCAATGCGCAGGTGGCGCTGCACCTCGAGTGCGGGATCGGCAACGAACCGCCATCTGATGACCCACAACAACTAAAGCAAGCACTCGCTGAAGCCCACTCGCGCGAGGCCAGCCTGCGCTCTGATCTTAAAACGTTGCGCGAATCACACGGCGGCGACAGTACAAGTTCCCCCGGGCCAGCAAAGAAGGTCCGTGCGCGAGCAACGTCGTCCAGGAAAAAACCAACAAAGAAGAAATCCACAAAGCAGGCCGGTCGAGCGGGCGCGCAGAAAACAGCGCCAGCTAACACTCAAGGGGCCCGCAAAAAGACAGTGAAGAAAAAACCACGGGACGCCAAAGCCACGCCGGGCGGTTCCCAACGATGAGCCATACCGCCGACAAATCTACCCAGGCGCTGGCGGCGCGGCTGGCTCGCAGCCTTGCGCAACTGGCGCAACTGGGCGTTCCCGAGATTGGCACCAGTCAGCACGAGACGATTTTTTCCGGGCGGGGCTTTCGGCTTCTGCGTTACGGTAGCGGGCCCGAGCGTGCCCAGGCCTGCCCGGTGCTGATTGTCTATGCCCTGGTCAACCGGCCCTGGGTGCTCGACCTTGAGCCGCAACGCTCGATCATCGCCCGACTGATGGATGCCGGGCTGGACGTGTTTCTGGTGGAATGGACCGATCCCGACCAGGATGATCAGGGCACGACGCTTGCCGATTACATCTGTGACATGCTGGATCAATGCGTCGATGCCGCCTGTGCCGTGCGCCATGAGACCACGGTTAACCTACTGGGCGTATGCCAGGGCGGCACCTTCAGCTTGTGCTACAGCGCACTGTTTACCCACAAGGTACGAAACCTGATCACTATGGTGACCCCGGTGGATTTTCACACCGAGGACAATCTACTGTCGCACTGGGTACGAGGCGTAGACGTTGAGCGGATGGTCAGTTGCTATGGCAACGTGCCCGGCGCCTTTCTCAATGCGCTGTTCGTCGCCCTGCAGCCCTTTCGCCTGGGCGGAAAGAAAGCTCTCGAGCTTGCGGACCTGGCAGATGACCACGATCGACTACAAACTTTTGCGCGCATGGAACGCTGGATCGCTGACAGCCCCGACCAGGCAGGTCGGGCCTTTGCCGATTTTCTCACGATGCTGTTTCAACGTAACAGCCTGGTCAAAGGCCAGATGGTGCTGGGCGGGCGGGCGGTCCGGTTGGACGACATACGCTGCCCGATACTGAACGTTTACGCATTGGCAGATCATCTGGTGCCCGCCACCGCCTCGCGGGCATTGGCACAACACGCTGGCTGCACCGATTACACTGAGCTTGCCTTTGACGGCGGGCACATTGGCATCTACGTCAGCCGCCATGCCCAGCAACAGATTCCACCCAAAGTTGCCGCCTGGCTACAGGCGCGACAATAGATCCAAAAGCATCAGGGTTTGCGTGATACCTTCAGACGCAGCGCCTTGATCTTCATTTTTGCTAATCGACGATTAGCGGTTTCCATAAGGTCCATGGACGGGTAAGGGCCTACCCGCACACGGTAGAAATCGCCTCGCCCCTGTACCGAGATATGCTGAATACTGGGCTCAAAACCTGCCAAGGCCAGGCGAGCCTTCATGCGCTCGGCCTGTCCCGGATCTTTGTACGCACCGGCCTGCAGCATATAAAAACCCCCCGGCGAAGCCTTGCTCTTTGACTCAGCAGGCAGCGACTGGCTCTTTGGGGCGGCTGGCGCGGTTTCGAAGGCGCCGGTCTCGGAAATCACGCGCTCAATCTCCGGCAGCACAGTGTAAAAATCAAAACTGGTGCGTGCCGGTGCTGTGCTCTTGGCAGCCGTTGACGATGGGGGCGTGCTGTCTCGGGCACTGTCGCGCGATTCGCGCAGTAACTGGCTGATACCCGCGCCCAGACGATCCGGATCTCCGCTGGTAGCACCCTGATAAAGCAAGGTGCTGATCGATCCCACGGCAACCCCCACCACCAGCATCACCAGGTCATGACCAAAACGAGCGCCGCTGGAGTTCTTTTTTCTGTGCGAGTTGCGAGCCATTGCCTACATACGCTCGGGCGCAGTAACCCCCAGCAGCGCCAGCGCATTGGCCAGCACCTGTCGGGCCGCATCAATCAGCGACAAGCGCGCCAGGCGCAGGTCGGGTTCGGCCGCGATAAACGGGTGCGCGTTGTAGTAGGTATGAAAATCATTAGCCAGTTCGCGCAGGTAATACGCGACCTGGTGGGGCTCATAGGCACGTGCGGCTGACTCGACGATCTCGGGGTAACGCGAGAGTTTGTGCAGCAGATCCAATTCACGCGGCTCAATCAGCAGGCCATGGTTCGCCTCGGCGAGGTTGATCTGGATACTTTTTTCATCAAGCTGGCGAAACACGCTGCAGATACGGGCGTGGGCATACTGCACGTAATACACCGGGTTATCGCTTGACTGCGACTTGGCCAGATCAAGGTCAAAATCCATGTGCTGATCAGGTTTGCGCAAAGCGTAAAAAAAGCGCGCGGCGTCACGGCCGACGTCCTCGCGCAGTTCACGCAGCGTGACAAAGTCACCGCTGCGCGTAGACATGGAGACTTTTTCACCGCCCCGATAAAGTATCGCGAACTGCACCAACAGCACGGTGAGAACCGCCTGATCGATCCCAAGTGCTGACAGTGAGGCCTTTACCCGCTTGATGTAACCGTGATGATCCGCGCCCCAGATGTTGATGACGTGGTCAAAACCACGCGCTATCTTGTCACGGTGGTAGGCAATATCGGTGGCGAAATAGGTATGGTTGCCGTTAGCCCGCAACACCACCCGATCTTTTTCGTCGCCAAAGTTGCTGCTGCGAAACCACCAGGCATCACCCTCCTGGTACAGAAAATCGCCCTCCTTGAGATCATCGATCGCGCGCTGCACAGCGCCGCTGTCGATCAGGCTGCGCTCCGAGTACCAGGTCTGAAATTCAACACCGAAACCCGTCAGGTCGGCACGGATATCCGCGACCAGCGTCTGGCTGGCCAGAGTGTGAACCCGGACAAATCCTGGGTCACCCAGCAAAGAGCGTGCCCGGCTGATCAGCGTGTCCAGTGCCTGATCGTCATCGTCGGGCAGCGAGCTCAGCAGTGCCGCGGCGTCGCACCGATATTTTTCGCTGTCTTCACGATGCAGCGTAGCGGCAATATCGAAAACATAATCGCCCTGATAAGCGGCCGGTGGAAAAGAGCTCGTCTCACCACATAGTTCGAGATAGCGCAGCCAGACACTTAAGGCCAGGATATCCATCTGTCGTCCGGCATCGTTGATATAGTACTCGCTGAGGGCATCGTACCCCGCCGCACGCAAAACACGGGCCAAGGCATCGCCGTACGCCGCCCCACGACCATGTCCCACGTGCAACGGTCCGGTCGGATTCGCCGAGACAAATTCCACCATGACCCGCTGCCCGGCCCCATCACGGCTGGTGCCATAGGCCTCGCCCTGGGCGCGGATCTGCACAGGCAACTGCTGGTAGGCATCGGCGGCCAGAAACAGATTGATAAAGCCCGGCCCGGCGACTTCAGTACGCACCACCAGGGACGACGCCGGAAAGTTGGCACAAAGCTGTTCGGCCAGATCGCGCGGCTTCAGGCCGGCCCCTTTCGCCAGAACCATCGCCAGGTTGCTGGCATAGTCGCCATAGCCTGCCTTTCGCGCCCGTTCAAGTTGAATCGGGATATCGGCCGAGGCAGGCAGAACACCTTGGCGAATCAGTGATGCCAGGGCATCACGAAGCAACTGACAGACTTCATTACGCATAAACAGAAAACCAGCAACCGTGGGGAATATATGCCGACCGGTGCGTACTGGCACCGGTACACGGCAAGGAACAGCACGATTCTAACCAAAGCGTGCCGCTCACCAAAGCGGTCTGTAGTACTCTTGGCGCAGGCCTGTCCACAACCCCTTACTCACAAATGGATCATCTGCAACAAAGCCGGCTGAATCTGCTGACCAGTCATGCGCTGGATCGTGCTGCATTGGTGCGCCTTGATGAAGAAAATCTCGGGCAGCGCATAATGAGTGAAAACGCGCGTTTTATCGGTGTACACCACCTGCAGATAGCCATTGATGAAGAGAACAGTAGCGCACGCCCGGCACTACTGACCCGCAGTGAAGCACAACAGCGTTTTGGGCACTGCGAACCCTGGGTGTACCTGGGTCGGGAAGACAGCAAAGACTACTTCGCCGTACTGCTGGATAACGCCCGCCCGCCCCAGACGCACGGTTTTGCCGGGTTACGGGCACTTGCCGCTACGACAGATGGTGCAAAGGCGACTCTGCTCGCCTATGCGCGGGCCATGGCCGCATGGCACCAACGCCACCTTTACTGCAACCGCTGCGGTGCCCAGACCGTATCGCAACACGGCGGGCACGTGCGTGCCTGTACCCATGCCAGCTGCGGTGAACAGCATTACCCGCGTACCGATCCTGCGATTATTGTCCTGGTAGAAAAAGGCGAGCGTGCCCTGTTTGGGCGCAAACCTGAGTGGTCTGCACATCGGTATTCAACGCTTGCCGGTTTTGTCGAGCCCGGCGAAAGCGCTGAGCAGGCCCTGGTCCGGGAAGTCATGGAAGAGACCGGGGTTGAGGTACTAAGTGCCCATTACCATTCGTCCCAACCCTGGCCCTTTCCCGGCTCGCTGATGCTGGGTTACAGCGCGCAAGCGGGAAGCGAAAAAATTTCCCTCAATGATCAGGAACTGGAGCATGCGTGTTGGTTGGATCGTGATGAAATCACCTCACGCATGCAGCAAGGTCTGTTTGTGCTGCCGCCGCCAATCTCGATCTCTTTTCGCCTCATTGAAGACTGGTTCGACCAACACTCGACCATCCCGCTGCGAAAGTTACGCGAAGACACAGGTGCCACACATTTTTAAAGAGTTGCGCTCAACCGCCACACGGATACAATGTGCGCGGGGGATGTGCTCCGAGCGATCACATCTACCCGGATTGTTGCAGTCACCATAGTGGAGGAGTTCATGTCGGAACGACAAACCGGAACCGTAAAATGGTTCAACGAAAGAAAAGGCTTTGGCTTTATTGAGTTAGAAGGTGGGGATGACGTATTCGTCCACTACCGTGAGATCAGAGGAGATGGCTTCAAGACACTGAACGAAGGGCAGCGTGTTGAGTTCACCCTGACGACCCGCGATAAGGGTCCTGCAGCGGAAGACGTTTCACCCGTCGACTGATCTGGCTTCGACAGGCGGCGCAAACCGCCCTGTCGCACTTATTCGTTTGATATATCCTGTGAGCTGTCTGCGCTCGCAGGCTCTACAATGAAAATTGTCTGCATCGGCTTTCTCGCACTGGGTATCGCGCTGGCCGTGCTGGCAACGGGAGGCATTGCCGCGCTGCTGCTGAGTAGTGCCAACCTGCCCTTGGTGTCCTTCTCAGCCGTTATTTTCGCCCTGGCGTTCAGTACGCTCGCCGGGATGATCGGCATTATCGGCCTGGCGCGCGGGGCGACCCAACCGTCACCTGCAACAACAACAAAACCCGCCTCGGCAGACTGGCGCGCCAGCGTGCAGCACCTGTCAGCACTTCTGACTTGTGCAGGGCTGCCGCTGGGGTACCTGCTGGGGCCATGGCTGACCTGGCTGATATGGCGGCGACACTCCCCCTGGCTTGATGCTCACGGCCGTGCCGCACTGAACTTTGCGCTGACGATGAGTATCTTGTATGTCACCGCGTTGATACTGGTCTTTATTTTTGTCGGCCTCATTCTGCTGGCGCTACTGGCTGTCTTCCACATGCTGACGGTGGCACGCAACGCCTGGCGCGCATCCGTCAACCTGCCTCCGCACTACCCCCTTTCGATCAACTTTTTGCGTTGAGTGTCGCAAAAACCGCGCGCGCGGCTTCGATGGTATCGTTGATCTCAGCATCGCCATGGGTGATCGACACGAAGCCTACTTCAAAAGCCGAGGGTGCCAGATACACACCGTGATCAAGCATGCCGTGAAAAAAGTGCGAAAAGCGCACGGTGTCACAGGCCATCACCTCGGCAAAAGAACTCACCCGATCCTGTTCGGTAAAAAACAGACCGAACATTCCACCCACAGACTCGGTAGCCAAAGGAACCCCGGCATCATGCGCTGCCGCTGCCAATCCCGAAACCAGAGTGCGGGTTTTGTCTGTCAGGGCATCGAAAAATCCTGGTGCCGCGATTTTCTTCAAGGTCGCGATCCCGGCTGACATCGCCAGCGGATTGCCCGACAAAGTGCCGGCCTGGTAGACCGGGCCGGTCGGCGCGAGTTGCGCCATCACCTCAGCCCTGCCGCCAAAAGCGCCCACCGGCAACCCGCCGCCAAGTACCTTGCCCAGCGTAGTCAGGTCGGGTCGGATGCCGTAGAGCGACTGCGCCCCTCCTGGCGCGACCCGAAACCCGGTCATCACTTCGTCAAAAATCAGTAGCGATCCGCTGCGGTCACAAACATCACGTAAAGCCTGGAGAAACCCCGGCAGTGGGGCGATGCAGTTCATATTCCCGGCAATGGGCTCGACGATAACCGCAGCGATGTCATCGCCGGATTCGGCAAAAACCTGCTCCAGCTGCGCTGTATTGTTGAATTCCAGAGTAAGCGTATGGCGTGCCACATCGGCCGGTACGCCTGGCGAGGTGGGTATACCCAGGGTCAGCGCACCAGAACCCGCTTTTACCAGCAGGGGGTCGGCATGGCCGTGATAACAGCCTTCGAACTTAACCAGGGTATCGCGGCCGGTGAAGCCACGTGCCAGGCGTATTGCGCTCATGGTCGCCTCGGTACCGGAGTTGACCATACGGACCTGTTCGATGGACGGTACCGCAGTACAGACCCGCTGTGCCAGTTCTGTTTCCAGCGCGGTGGGGGCGCCGTAACTCAGGCCCCGCTCAGCAGCGTGCTGCACGGCGGCAACGATATCTGGATCGGCATGGCCGAGGATCATCGGGCCCCAAGAACCCACATAATCGATATAAGTTCGGCCGTCAGCACCGTAGAGCAAAGGGCCGCGCGCATGGTCAATAAACACCGGGGTTCCACCAACTGACTTGAAAGCGCGTACTGGAGAATTAACCCCGCCGGGAATAACCGCGCAGGCCTGGTCAAAAAGCTGTTTGTTTTTGTCGTTCATGAGGGGCTCCGTAGGTCAGTGCTACGAGTATAAAAATAGGGTCGCGCGTATTTTCTGAATGTTTTGGATTGAGTTGATCGGCTAGAATCCGCCGCTGCTATTTGAAAACTGTCAATCGGGTCATGGTCAACCGAACCTTTATGTGCATTATCTGCGGCTTCGTCTATGAGGAAGCTGAAGGCCTGCCCGAGGAGGGTATCGCTCCTGGAACACGCTGGGAAGATATTCCCGATGATTGGCAATGCCCGGACTGCGACGCCACCAAGATCGATTTCGAAATGATCGAGATCTGATCGTTGGTCGGCGCCCAGTTTCACGGCTCTGCCTGCCCGATCAGCGCCTCGAGTTCCTGCGCATTTACCACAAACACCACCGCATCGTCATTCATTGACATCAGCCAGGTGAACGACACCTGCGGCCAGGCGGCCTCGAGCGCATCACGAGCACTACCGGCTTCTACCACCAGCAGGCCATCGTCGCTGAGGTGAGCGCGGGCCTGATACAGCAGGGGGGTAATGAAATCGAGCCCTCCATTGCCACCGGCAAATGCCAGGGTTGGCTCGTGATTGTATTCGTGCGGCAGAGTACGCATCAAACTGTCGCTGACGTAGGGCGGGTTGCAGACGATGAGGTCATAGCGTTGCCCCTCTAAGGAGCTGAAAAGGTCGCCTTGCACCAGGCGCACCCGATCACCGACCGCGTGTCTGTCGACATTGATGGCGGCCACTTCCAGTGCTGCGGCACTGATATCGCTGGCATCTACCTTTGCTTCGGGAAAAGCCAGCGCCAAAGATACCGCGATACAGCCACTGCCGGTGCAAAGATCAAGTATGGCGTCTAACGGCCGATCTACCCGCCAGGGGGTAAAGCGCTCCAAAATCCATTCGCCGATGTGCGAGCGTGGCACGATAGCACGCGAATCGATAAAGAAATCGCGCCCCCCAAACCATGCCCGGTTAACGAGGTATGCCAGAGGTTGGCGGGTCTCAATGCGACGGGCAAGCAACGTATCTATGGCCTGGCGTTGGTCAGCGCTGAGAATGCTTTGCCAGGGAACCTCATCCCCCGAAGGGTCAAGTCCCGCTGCTTCTAGTACCAGCCAGACCGCCTCGTCAAAAGCATTATCGGTACCATGGCCAAAGTACAAGCCCGCCTGATCCAGTTCAGACGCAACCGCTTCGGCCTTATCCTCAAGTCGCATGGTCTGTAGATCCTTTATCCAGCCAGTACAGTGCGCACGGCCTCAGCCATCTCCTGCGCGCCGACCCTGTGCCGTACCAGATCGCGAACCTTGCCCTGTGTGCCGATCAGGTAGGTCGTCGCTGAATGATCCAGGGTATAACCCAACGCAGAATCCTCTGTGTCGACCCGCTGGTACAGCACGTAATACTGCTTCGCTACCGCCGCTACTGCCTCGGCAGACCCGCTGAGCCCCATGATCCGCTTATGGAAAAACGCCGCGTACTTGGTAGCGTGCTCGGGCGTATCGCGATCGGTGTCGACGCTCACAAACATGCCCACAACCCGCTGTGTCTCGACATCGGACAACTGATCGAACACGGCGCTCATCCGCGCAAGATCCGTGGGGCAGACATCCGGGCACGAGGTGTAGCCGAAGAACAGCATCACGACCTTGTTACGGTAGTCACTCAGGGATACCGGACCGTGAGCTGACGCCAGAGTGAAATCACCACCGAGTTTCTCGTAGGGATTGACGGCTTGACTGCCACGCTGCTGCAGCCATACCCCGGCCCCCAAGCCTATCGCGGTGGCGCATAGCAGCACGAGCAAAGGAAGGCGCCATGTTTTTGTCGTGATCATCGCTCTTTCTCTTATCGATAGGGTCGGATGGCCCACGCCACTCCTGCCCTTATCCGAATCAGTCGGCGTGTTTGGTGTGATCTGTTGGGGTGTGCATGTCCCCTGCCATCTGCACCGGCGCGTTAACTGTCAGGCGATCACCGTCAGCGAACTCCAGATTAATAGTAACTCGCTCACCTAACTGCAGGTTACGGCTCAGTCCGATCAGCATGATATGCAGTCCGCCGGGTTTCAGTTCCACCTGGCTATGGGCCGGTACCACAATCGTATCAATACGGCGCATCTTCATCATGCCCTCAGCCAGGATGTGATTGTGCATTTCCGCCGCGCCGGCCACGTCCGAGTGTACCTTCACCAGTATTTTTTCATCCATGCCATGGTTATGCAGGATCATAAAGGCGACACTGATAGGCTGCCCCGGTGGCACCATGCGCACCATGGGATCATGTACCCGCACCTCGGCCCAGGCGGGGGTCCCAAGAGCGCCGACCAGTACGGCGAGCAGGGCAGCAATCGTCTTGGTCATGTTTTATCTCCAAATTCAGCTTCAGGCGCTCGGCGGTCGTTGCAACCAATGGGGGGCGTTGGCCCTATGAACCCCGCTCTGATTGAAGGAGTGGCGCCGGCCGGGGAAAGCACGAACAGTGGATGAAACGCCAGTGTGCAGGTCGCAAGCCAGGAAATTGCAAAAGCCACATGCCGATGCAGCACGCGCGTCAGTGTTCTCACTTGCCTGTGAAGCGACATGGTGTCAGCACGCGAAAGGGAGGGCGATAAGCTGAGTTGTATCAAGAGTTGATCTAATTAGCAGGGCACAACCGCTGGGGGTCGGTACTGCAGCGCTCGAGCATGAAGGGATGGCTGATCACCAGTGTGGCGCGGGACTTCTTTTGGGAGACCCACCCTCGTGCCACAATTGTAGCCTGGTCAAGTGCCCACGGCGAGTAACCAAAATAGGCCTGCCAGTCAGTGCGACGAACCAGAATCACGAACTTTTGGTCCAGGGAAAAGATGAACCATTTCTCGCCGATTTCAATGCGTGACAAACGGCCATGGACAAACTGGTAACCGCCACGGACGCGATCAGGTGGCTGGGGGGCATAGTACGGCAATGCCCAGATGCCGCGGTCAAAACGGCGGGCAGCATCTTCTGCCCAAATGAATCCCTCAAGATAACGATCATTGGGGGAGATCACTACTGCGCTGGCCAGTCCTGCACGCAGCAAGGCTGCCTGGATGCTGGCGCCGTCAGGCGTGAACAGGTAGGCCAAGGTACGACCGTAACGGTCTTTTGCCTGTGGCGCAGTCTCGACGCTAACCCAACCACTCGATACCTGTGCCTGTAGCGCATCACGCGCCTCAACAGCAAGCGGCTCGCCGGGACGACTTTTGTACGCCATCTCCGGGGTATTGATACCGGCAAGGCGAATAGTCTCGCCGGAGGTCAACGTCAGGGTATCGCCATCGATCACCCGAGCCACCTCGGCGATACGCACCGACTGAGGGAATACTGGCGTGCTGACAAGGCAACACAAAACCGCCACCACAACGGTGGGTGCTGCGCAAGCGCAGTTTTTCAGATGAGCAAATACCCAGGTCGCAGCAGCAGCTGCCGGGCTGTCAAGCAGAGCGGCCGTACTTTTTCTGGAATTTACCAACGCGCCCGGCGGTGTCGATGATCTTCTGCTGGCCGGTATAAAACGGGTGGCAAGCTGAACAGATTTCCACGTGCAGTTCCTCGCCCAGCGTAGAGCGGGTCTCGAAACTATTGCCGCAGGCGCAGACCACTTTGATGGTCTCGTAGGCGGGATGTGTGTCTGGCTTCATGAGTGTTATATGGCTTTGGTCGGGGCCAAAGCCCCGGCGGGACGCGGATCATAGGCGAAACGCGCGGGTGTCGCAAGTTCAGAATTAGCGGTTCATTGATTTGAAAAACTCAGCGTTGTTCTTGGTGGCCCGCAACTTGTCCAGCAGGAACTCGACGGCCTCGATATCGTCCATCGGGTGCAGCAGTTTGCGTAGCAACCAGATCTTCTGCAGTTCGGCCGGATCGATGAGTAGCTCCTCGCGGCGGGTCCCGGAGCGGCTTATCACCACCGACGGGTAGACGCGTTTTTCAGCAATACGGCGATCAAGGTGGATTTCCATATTGCCGGTACCCTTGAACTCCTCGTAGATAACGTCATCCATCTTGGAGCCGGTATCGATCAAGGCAGTGGCCAGAATCGTGAGGCTACCGCCTTCTTCGATATTGCGTGCAGCGCCAAAAAATCGCTTGGGTTTTTGCAGAGCGTTAGCATCTACACCACCGGTCAACACCTTGCCCGATGCGGGCTGCACAGTGTTGTAGGCGCGCGCGAGGCGAGTGATCGAGTCAAGCAGGATGATCACATCTTTCTTGTGCTCCACCAGGCGCTTGGCTTTTTCGATAACCATCTCGGCTACTTGGACGTGACGCGTGGCAGGTTCATCAAAGGTTGAGGAAACCACCTCCCCGCGCACGGAGCGCCTCATTTCGGTCACTTCTTCCGGGCGTTCGTCGATCAGCAGCACAATCAATGTGCTATCAGGCTCGGTCGCTGTGATCGCATGGGCGATCTGCTGCAACATTACAGTCTTTCCGGTCTTTGGCGCTGAAACCAGCAGGCCGCGCTGACCCTTACCTATGGGTGAGACGATATCGACCACTCGTCCGGTCAGGTCCTCTGAAGAACCGTTCTCCTGTTCCAGGCGTAGACGCTCATCAGGATGCAACGGGGTGAGGTTTTCGAACAGAATCTTCTTCTTGGCTTCTTCGGGCAACTGAAAGTTGATGGTCTCGACCTTGAGCAGCGCGAAGTACCGTTCGGAATCCTTAGGGGGACGCACCAGGCCGGTAATCGTGTCACCGGTACGCAGGCCGAAACGGCGAATCTGGCTGGGGGAGACGTAGACGTCATCCGGCCCAGCAAGGTATGAACTGCTGGCCGAGCGCAGGAAGCCAAAGCCATCCTGCAGGATCTCGACCACACCCTCGCCCTTGATCTTCTCGCCGCGCTTGGCCTGAGACTTGAGGATGGCAAAGATCTGGTCCTGCTTGCGCAAGCGGGTTACGTTGTCCAACTTGAGCGAGCGTGCGAATTCGGCCAGTTCCGTGGGGGTTTTTTCTTTTAGCTCGGACAGACTTAGGGACATAGCTGTAGAGGTCTCGGTGGGTTTGAAAAATCAGCGCCCGGCGGGCCACTGGGCCCAAAACGGGTCACTTTATGGCGGCTAAATGCTGGGAAACTTCTGAAAATAAAGGGGTACGGACGGGGTGGGCTCTCAACCCAGGGTTAACGTTATCATTAAAATGCCGGCCAGGTCTAGTCCCGGCCGGACGCCTTGGTGTGCAGCTGCGAGCTCGCAGGGGCTGGTTTGTGCTCAGATATTCTCATCCAGAAAGGCTGCCAGTTGCGCTTTGGAGACAGCGCCCACTTTGGTCGCTTCGACCTCGCCGTTCTTAAATAACATCAGCGTGGGAATACCCCGGATACCATATTTCGGTGGCGTCGCCGGGTTGTCATCTATATTCAATTTGGCAATCTGCACCTTGTCGGCGTACTCGTCGGCCAGTTCGGCCAGCACCGGCGCGATCATCTTGCAGGGTCCACACCACTCGGCCCAATAATCAATCAGGACCGGCTTATCGGATTGCAAAACTTCCTGCTCAAAAGAATCATCGCTGACGTGAATAATATTTTCCGACATTTGTTATTGACCTGGGTTTTCCCCGAGGGGACATGAAAGGGGTATGACTCTGTGACAATCAGGACGTGTGGTATACTGATTTTCAGTTGTCACCTGGGATTATTGTACCGGACAGCGCAACTGACGGCTCGCTATTTCCGGCCGGCACAACAGTTTTACCAGAATTCCACCCAGAGAATCAAGGACAAATTATCTATCCGCGGGAGGCTTCGCTTGCTCCTGCATTAAACCCGCGACCCGCCCAAAAGACCATGCCAGCTTTTTGGCGTGGCTGATATTCCCGGCCTTTTTATATTCATAATCCTGCAATCACGCTGGTCGTAACAGCAACCACACGATACTCCAATCACGCTATAAAGCTATAAAACCCTATGGAAGATACCAGTTACCTCACCAAAACCCGCTTTACCGAATTTGCGTTAGAGCCCCAACTGCTCGAAGGGCTGGCTGATGCCGGCTTTGAGTATTGCACCAAGATTCAGGCGGAATCCTTGCCGGTGGCACTGGCCGGCCGGGACGTCGCTGGCCAGGCCCAAACTGGCACTGGCAAGACCGCCGCTTTTCTACTCGCCATTTTTAACCACCTGTTGACCCATCCCCGGCCAGAATCTGCAGGGCCCCTCAGCACTCGTGCTGTGGTGCTCGCGCCGACACGGGAACTGGCGATACAGATTCACCGTGATGCCCAAGTACTGGGAAGAACCACCGGCCTGAAACTAGGGCTGGTATACGGTGGCACAGGCTATCAAGAGCAACGCGAGACTCTGGCCGGTGGTGTGGACGTGCTGATTGGCACGCCGGGTCGATTGATCGATTACTTCAAACAGCAAGTCTTTGATCTCAACGCAGTACAGGTTCTGGTGCTCGATGAAGCGGACCGCATGTTTGATCTGGGTTTTATCAAAGACATCCGCTACGTACTGAGACGGATGCCGCCGCCCACTGAGCGACTGAATCTACTGTTCTCGGCCACGCTCTCACACCGAGTGAATGAGCTGGGCTACGAACACATGAACAATCCCGAGGAGATCAAGATCGACGCCGACGTGATCGTCGCCGAACGACTGCTCGAGGAAGTCTACTACCCTGCCAACGCCGAGAAACTACCCTTATTGCTGGGGCTGATGCGCCAGACCGCCGGTGACCGGGTTCTGGTTTTCTCCAACATGCGGGTCACCTGTGACCGGGTGGGCCGGGCGCTCAAACAACAGGGCTATACCGCGGCCGTGTTATCGGGTGACGTTCCACAACAAAAACGCGAACAATTGCTCAATGCCTTTAAGGAGGGCAAGCGGCAGGTACTCGTAGCGACCGATGTTGCCGCACGTGGCCTGCATATTCCCAGCGTGAGCCATGTCATTAACTATGACCTGCCGCAGGATGCCGAGGATTACGTGCACCGCATCGGTCGCACCGCCCGGGCGGGTGCCAGCGGGCACGCCATCAGTTTTGCCTGTGAGGACCATGCCTTCTCACTGCTCGATATCGAACAGTACATTGGTCATCCGCTGGTGCGCCAGGAGATTTCTGAGGCTGTGCTCGAGCGGCCGGTAGCCCGTAGCCAGACAAACTCTGACAAGCCGCGCAAATCACCTGCCCACGAACGCACGCCCAAACGCGACGAAAAAGCCAGCGCTCGCCCGCCACGACGTGAGCGTACCTCCCAGTCCAACCGAAATACTACTGATGAGCCACGGTCGGAGGCAAAACCGGCGACTGCCGCTGCTGCCGCTCCAGCCGCACCGGCACCGATACCGGTCGCAGCAAAACCCGAGGTCGTGCGAAGAGTTCAATCATCGCGCCATCGGCCCAAGGTAGAGGTTCCGGCTGTCGGCTGAAAACTAACATGGTTTTCTATAAGAT
>JABINT010000166.1 GCA_018698075.1 Acidiferrobacteraceae bacterium | reverse complement strand
TGGATATTACAGAAAAGCAGAAAAAGAAGCTGTCCGGGAATTAACACTAAGTGAAGGTTTGCGTTTAGATGGTCGTAAAACGGATGAAATTAGACCGATTTGGTGTGAAATAGATTACTTACCATCGACACATGGTTCATCTATCTTTACTCGTGGAGAGACTCAAGCTCTTGCTACTGTAACACTAGGAACTTCACGAGATTCAAATAAAATCGATATGCCTTCTCATGAAGGTGAAGAAAGTTTCTATTTACACTACAACTTCCCTCCTTTTTGTACTGGTGAAGCACGCCCTTTGAGAGGTACTTCCCGTCGTGAGGTTGGACATGGGAATTTAGCACAACGTGGTTTAAAAGGTATGATCCCAGCTGATTGTCCGTATACTGTTCGTGTCGTTTCTGAAGTATTAGAATCCAATGGATCATCTTCTATGGCTACTGTATGTGCAGGAACTATGGCATTGATGGATGCGGGTGTAAAGTTGAAGGCGCCGGTTGCGGGTGTCGCCATGGGTTTGATTAAACAGGGTGAACGTTTCGCAGTCTTGACTGATATTCTCGGTGATGAGGATCACCTGGGAGATATGGACTTCAAAGTCGCTGGTACCAGGCAAGGCGTAACCGCCTTGCAGATGGACATCAAGATTGAGGGAATTACCCCAGAGATCATGGAGCAGGCGTTGTCCCAGGCACAGCGCGGACGTTTGCATATCCTTGGCGAAATGGATAAGGCAATCAGCGAGCCGCGCGAAGAGATGTCTAAATATGCGCCGCGAATCACCACCATGAAAGTGCCTACCGACAAGATTCGCGATGTCATTGGTAAGGGTGGGGTAACGATTCGTGCCATTTCCGAGGCAACCGGTGCCGCTATCGATATAGAAGACGATGGTACGATTAAAATCGCGACCGCGGATCTTTCGGCTGCAGAAGAGGCGCGCAGACGCATTGAACAGATCACCGCTGATGTTGAGGCCGGCACGATCTACGAGGGTAAAGTAGTGCGCCTGATGGATTTTGGTGCATTCGTCAATATTCTTCCGGGTAAGGATGGATTAGTTCATATCTCGCAGATTTCCGATGAACGTGTCGCCAATGTCAGCGACAAACTCGCCGAAGGCGACGTGGTCAAAGTGAAAGTTCTGGAGGTCGACAAACAAGGTCGGATCCGGCTCAGTATGAAAGCGGTAGAGGATGCTGCCTGATTGAGGGCATATGGTCTAGCGGGTGAACGGGTAGCAGGCATATTACAGAGGTAGATTTTTATGGCTCTTGATCCCGCTAATCTGGTCTGGATCGACCTTGAGATGACCGGACTTGATCCGGATTCAGATCGGATTATTGAGATTGCGACTGTTGTTACGGACGCGGATCTCAACCTACTGGGGCAGGGACCGGTACTCGCTATTCACCAGTCCGATGAGGTTCTGGCGGGAATGGACGACTGGAATCAGCGGACCCATTCTGGGACCGGACTAATTGATCGTGTGCACGACTCTCAGATCACTGTGCAAAATGCTGAGGCGATGACACTGGGGTTTCTTTCGGAGTACGTGTTGGAGAGGCGTGCGCCATTATGCGGAAACACCATCTGCCAGGATCGCCGGTTTCTCTATCGATATATGCCCCGCCTCGAGGCCTTTTTACACTACCGGAATCTCGACGTGAGCAGTATCAAGGAATTAGCTGTCCGTTGGCGTCCTGATATTGCCGATACATTCGTTAAAACCGGAGGCCATCGCGCGCTCGACGATATCCTGGATTCAATAGAAGAGTTAAAGTTTTACCGCGAGCATTTTTTTCTTACCCAATCGCCTCAGGTCTGAGAGTTTAGGCGGGCCTCATGCTGATCGATCGCCCATACGATATGCTCGTCTACCAGTCCGGACGCTCCGATTCGCCGTTTTTGTAGCGCTTCGAGTGTGCGCCGGCCGGCCGGAGCATTGCCAAGTGCTACGGCCAGGTTTCGCAACCAGCGCTCATAGCCCAGTCGCCGGATAGGACTGCCTTGGGTGTAATGATCAAAGTCGATCTCGCTCCATTGAAACAGGTCAAGTAAAGCGCTTGCGTCCAGATCATGGCGGGCCGAAAAATCCATTGCACCGACGGGTGCTTCCCGGTTATGTGGGCAGACCAGTTGACAGTCGTCGCAACCAAAAATTCGATTGCCGATTAATGGCCGTAGCGGTTCTGGTATAGCGCTCTTATGCTCTATCGTCAGGTAAGCAATGCATAGGCGCGCATCAAGTTGGTAGGGGTGATCCAGTGCTCCGGTAGGGCAGGCATCGATGCACTGAGTACACGAGCCACAGTGGTTGCTCGCGGGCCCGTCGACTGGCAACGGTAGATCGGTATACAACTCCCCAAGAAAAAACCAGGAACCTTGATGTTGGTTGAGCAAATTTGTATGTTTTCCGATCCAGCCGATCCCGGCGGCCTGGGCCAGGGGCTTTTCCATTACAGGCGCGCTGTCGGCAAATGCGCGATACCGAAACGGCCCGACGGATTCCGTGATGCGGTCTGCCAGTTGCTGTAGTTTTCGCCGTATCAGACGGTGATAGTCCCGGCCGAGTGCGTAGCGAGCGATATAGCCCAAAGTGGGGTCTTGAAGAACATCAATGGGAGGAGTTCCCTGGCTTGGAAAATAGTTGAGTCTCACGCTGATGACACGATGGATCCCGGGTACGAGCCGGTCCGGCTGGCTGCGCTTGTCGGTGTGTCTTGCCATAAAACTCATTTCGCCGTGCCAACCAGCGGCCAGCCAACTGGCTAGAGCGGGTCCCGCCTGTTCCAGATTGCCGTCACAGACGCCGAACCCATCGAAATTGAGTTCTCTCGCCCATTGATGAATCTGACTCTTCAGGTCGTTGAGGTGTTCAACCGATAGTGTGCTCATCAGGCTATGATATCGCGATGAGCTCATTGCCCGCGAAACTCTACACCGCCGAGCAGGTTCGGCGCATAGAACAACGAGTGTTGAGCACAGGAACTGCTGCAGGGACGTTAATGCACCGCGCCGGTCTTCACGCATATCGTATTTTGCGCGGACGGTGGCCAAAGGCTCGGCGGATCAGCATTGTTTGCGGCCCCGGCAATAACGGAGGGGATGGGTATGTGATGGGTGCTCTGGCGGCAAAAGGAGGGCTCGAGGTTCAACTGGTTCAGCAGGCAGAGCCGCGTAGTGCCGACGCTCGGGCCGCACTGACCGAGGCCCGGGAAGCCGGCGCAGAGCTTATTCCTTACCATGCCGGCGCTCTAGGTGATACTGATGTCGTGGTCGATGCATTGCTTGGAATAGGGCTGAGTGGTGAGCCACGCGCGCCTTTCACCGAAATAATCGCCAAGATGAACGCTATCGATGCACCCTGCCTTTGTGTGGATATTCCTTCTGGCCTCTTGGCCGATAGCGGGGCTGCATCTGGCTCGTTAATCAAGGCGAATGTCACAGTGACTTTTATCGGCCTTAAGATTGGGTTATTTACCGGTCGCGGGCCGGACTGTGCCGGCGAGATCCTATTCGATGATCTGGGTGTGGGCGAGAGCGTCCGGATCGAGCCGCATTTTGCGACTCGCCTTAGTTCGCGGTGGGTTCGAGCTGTCCTGCCGTTGAGAGAGGCGAGTTTTCATAAAGGCCAATCTGGACACCTGTTGGTGGTTGGTGGTGGGCCTGGAATGGCGGGGGCCGCCTGGCTGGCAGGTGCGGCGGCGTTGCGCTGTGGGGCGGGTCGGGTCACCATTGCTTGTCATCCCACCAGCGTGGCGGCGATTGCGGCCGGGTCCCCGGAGTTGATGGTGCATTCTGTATCTGGCCCGGCCGACCTGACGGGCCTACTTGACCAGATGGATGCGATAGTGGTGGGCCCCGGTTTGGGGCGGGATTCGTGGGGTACCGCGCTGTTAGCATTGATACTGGATAAAGCCGACCCAAGCCTGCTCGATGCGGATGCGCTCAACCTGCTGTCTCTGGACAGGCAGCCCGTTCCAGGAGCCGTTGTCACGCCACATCCAGCTGAGGCCGCGAGGTTACTGGGGCAATCGACGAAGAACGTCAGTAGTGACCGCCCTGGCGCAGTTCGTGCAATCTCAAAAGCATTGGATGCAGTCTGTGTGCTCAAAGGCTCTGGGACATTGGTCTGCTCTGATGAGGACGCTTTACTTCTTTGCGATCGGGGAAATCCGGGAATGGCGAGCGCCGGAATGGGCGATCTGTTGAGCGGGGTGATTGGGAGTTTGCGGGCACAGGGATTATCCCCCTTGCAAGCCGCCGGGGCTGGGACATGGATCCATTCGGCAGCCGCCGATCTTGTCGCTCGAGCCGACGGGACCGTTGGGCTGATAGCCGGTGACTTGATGCCGTACCTGCGGCTATTACGCAATTATCCAGAAAAAGCTGATGAAGTATCGCGCCACGGTCTCTGACGAGAAGCAGATGCTCGCATTGGGTAGCTGCCTCGGACGCGGACTTACCCCGGGGAACATCGTCTACCTGGAAGGAGATCTAGGCAGTGGCAAGACCACATTTGCGCGTGGCGTACTAGAAGGGCTGGATTGCCCGGATTGGATTGTCAGCCCGACGTACACTTTGGTTGAAGAGTACCAGGTGCCCCAATGCAAGGTGTATCACCTTGACCTTTACCGGCTGGGTGATCCAGAGGAAGTGGAGAGCCTGGGGATTCGGGATTGGCAAGATGGCCAGAACATATTGCTGATTGAATGGCCCCAAAGAGGATTTGGGAAATTGCCACATCCTCAATGGCGAGTTCAGATCAGCTGCCCGAAATCGGGTCGGGCCGTGCTTTTGGATGGCCCACACACTGTAGGCGCTTTGGAGGCATTCGTCGACTCTTGAACATCAAGCAAAGCGCACTACTGATGGTAGCCTTGGGCATTGCTGCCGTGGCGCACGGGGAAGCCAAGATTACCGGAGGGCGGTTTTGGCACGGCCCTGAGAAAACCCGCATGGTGTTTGATATCTCGGAAGCTGCGACCTTTCAGGCCTTTGTGTTAACCAGCCCTGATCGTTTCGTCATCGATATCGACAACACTATTTTGGATGGCGGATTACCTGAACCTCGAGGAGGTAGCAGCCCAGTAACCGATGTGCGCACGGGTCAGCCCGAATCTGGTGTTTTGAGGGTGGTTCTAGATCTGACAAGGCCGGTGAAGTACCAGGTCTTTGTACTGGAACCCAACTTGTCCTACTCGCATCGATTGGTTGTGGATCTTTTTGAGGCAGACCAAGGTGTTGGCAAAGCAGTGCCCGGATTAACGACGCGCAAAGATGATTATCTGGTGATTATTGATCCGGGTCACGGGGGCGAGGATCCTGGTGCCATCGGGAAAAACGGCACGCGCGAGAAGATGGTAGCGTTGGGTATTGCTCGACGCCTCAAAAGCATAATTAATCACGATGGACGAATGCAGGCCCAACTTACCCGAGACGGAGATTATTACATCACGCTTCGAGGCCGGGTCCGCCTGGCGATGAATCGTCAGGCGGATGCCTTTATATCAGTTCATGCGGACGCCGCCAGGCGGCGAAGTGCGCGAGGCAGTTCAGTTTATGTATTGTCCCAAAGGGGAGCCAGCAGCGAGATGGGTAAGTGGCTTGCCAAGCGGGAAAATGCGGCAGACCTCGCGGGCGGCGTCGATATTGGCGAGCAGGACCCGGTTTTGCAAAAAGCGCTCCTGGATATGGGTATCGACTGGAAGGTTAAAGAAAGCAAAATCCTGGCGGCACGGATTCTTGGGGAGCTGAAAAAATCGGGGCAAGTGCATAGCAAGCGGGTTGAAGAAGCTGGTTTTGCAGTGTTGAAGTCGGTAGATATTCCGGCAGTGCTCGTGGAAACTGGTTTCATCACTAACGCGAAAGAAGAAAGGGAGCTTGCAACGGCCTTGCATCAGGAGCGCATCGCTGGAGTGATCTTCAGAGGACTAGGCAAGTATTGCGATCAGGATCCACGCTGCCCCCCAGTTAGGCAACAAAAGAAATCGTATGAAGTGCGCCCGGGTGATTCGCTGTCTTTAATTGCTGTGAGGGTAGGGTCCACAGTTGAAAAAATTCGTAGGTTGAATGATCTCTCGTCGGATGTTCTGCGAATTGGGCAGAAATTGCAGATCCCGAATTCATGAAAGATCTCTGCTTTTTAAACTGATTCGCGTGATTGCAACTGACCGCTCCGGTCACGACCTCATCTTTCTTGCCGGAAGCACCGCCAGCGGGAAAACCGATCTCGCTATAGAGCTTGCGGCTCGGCTACCGGTTGATCTGATTAGTGTTGACTCCAGCCAGGTGTATCAGGGTCTCGATATCGGAACTGCGAAGCCAGAGGGCAAAATCCTCGAGGAGGTTCCTCACGGCCTGATCGATATCCGAAGCGTTGGGCAACCGTTTTCTGCGGCAGATTTTTGCCTCGAAGCTGGCAAGTTGATTGAGAACTCTTTCGAGAAAGGGCGCATTCCACTGCTTGTTGGTGGGACGATGTTCTATTTTGCCGCACTCTTGCGCGGCCTATCGGATCTGCCGCCCGCCAATTCAGCGTTGCGGACGCGACTGGTTAAACAGGCTAAGCAACGCGGTTGGCCTTCTTTGCACGCAAGGCTTGAACAAATGGATCCGCAAGCGGCCCAGCGGATCGATCGGCAGGATGCCCAACGAATTTCGCGGGCTTTGGAGATCAATCTTCTGACTGGCCTTCCGGTTCCAATGGAGGCAACAGGGAACGGGCTGATTGAAAAAGGCGTTAAGGTCACTCGAGTCAGTATATTCATCCCGGACCGGCAATTGCTTCATCAGCGGATCTCGAAGCGCCTTGAACGAATGTTGGATGATGGACTGGTTGAGGAGGTAGAAAAACTTAAGGAACAGTGGCCACAAGGCGGGACAACGCCAGCACTGCGTAGTGTGGGTTACCGACAGGTCTGGGAGTACCTCGAGGGACAGGTCGATTATTCAACGATGGTTGAGCGTGCTAGCGCAGCGACCAGACGCTTGGCCAAACGGCAGCTGACCTGGTTAAGAAACGAGCCCGGGGCTGTCTGGTTTGACGGCACCAGCCCGACCTTGGCGATGACCCTGTGTCGCTATCTGGAAGCCAAAGGGGTGATTTCGGGTGGAACAAAACTTGAAAAACGCGCCTAAGAGCCTTACATTGGGATTGTGGAGTTGTCGACCACATTAAAGAAAAATATTACAATAGTTTAGTAAGATACTGAAATATAAAATAAAAATATTCGATTACCCTAACGGCTGCCGCGAAACCCTAAGCCAAATACCCAAAGAGCCGAGCCGGCTGGGTGCTAAGCTTTCTTCACTCCTAAGGGTGATTGTCTGCAAATGGTGGCCACGTTGGTGGTCGGACAGGAGGCTTTTATGAACCAGCAAAGGGGTACAGCCCTTCAGGATCCATTTCTCAATACTTTGCGCAAGGAGCGGATTCCGGTCTCGATTTATCTGGTCAATGGCATTAAATTGCAGGGACAGGTCGAATCATTTGATCCCTTTGTTGTATTGCTTCGAAACAGTGTAAGTCAGTTGATCTATAAGCATGCGATTTCGACAATTGTGCCCTCTCGAGCCGTTCGGATCCCATTTAATGAAGAAGCGGACGACGATGATGACGGCGACAATCGCGGCAATATTGAAGCGGATAAGGACTGATCAGAGTTTCCACTAGTGATGCTGGTCGCAGCCGTCGTTGAAAGATTTGCCTGGTATTTGATCGTAGTGCCTCACGGGGCGCTAACGCAGGGTTGACCTCACTGATTCACAACGGCTCATCACGTCCTCTGCCTGAAAAGGCGATTCTCGTTCACCAGAGTTTTTCAGGACGTGTTCTAGCAGCCGATTTCGACGAGTTGGAAGGCCTGGCGCTTTCTGCGGGTGCCCAAGTGAGCGGGCGCGTCGGGGCGACGCGGCGCACTGCTGATTCGAGAACTTTTGTTGGCCGTGGTAAAGCCCATGAGATTGCAGACTTGGTTGCAAGCGAAGGAGCTGATCTGGTTATCGTTAATCAGGCGATTACACCCATTCAAGAACGTAACCTAGAGCGTACGCTCGGCTGCAGGGTTGTCGATCGGACCCGGTTAATTCTCGATATTTTTGCGATTCGCGCACGGACTTCCGAAGGAAAGTTGCAGGTCGAACTGGCACAATTACGACATTTATCTACTCGCCTGGTTCGTGGCTGGACTCACCTTGAACGCCAACGTGGCGGCATTGGCCTGCGAGGCCCCGGAGAGACGCAACTTGAATCAGATCGACGATTGTTAGGTATGCGTATTCGTCATTTGCAAAGGCGAATCGCTCGGGTTGCCTCACAGCGCGATCTGCGGCGGCAGCGCCGACGCAAGGAAGGCGTTCCGACAGTAGCGATCGTCGGGTATACCAACGCCGGAAAGTCGTCTCTTTTCAATACCCTCATCGGCGAGCACGCGTATACCGCTGACCAACTGTTTGCAACCCTTGATCCCACTATGAGGCGGCTAGATATACCTGATTTTGGGCCAGTCATTCTTTCAGATACTGTTGGGTTTATTGCCGGCCTACCGCACGCTCTGGTAGAGGCTTTTATGTCTACCCTTGAGGAGGTATCTACGGCCAACTTATTGTTACATGTGTCCGATGACTCAAATCCAGATGTTCGAGAGCAAGAGGCAGAGGTTGAACGGGTCCTTGAAGACATCGGAGCGGCCGATATTCCCCGGTTGGCCGTAAGAAACAAGATTGACATCAGTGGTCGAAAGCCGGGCCTTATAAGTAGCAATGGCTCTGGTCGCAACGGCGTGCGTGTGTGTGCTACAAACGGTGCGGGGATGGCCCAATTGTTACAAAGCATATCGGGTATTCTTGGGCGGAATCGCATCATCCGCACAATGCGTATACCGGCAAGTCAGGGCCGCCTGAGAGCCCGAACCTATGCGCTGGCGGAAGTGATCGCCGAGACTATTGATTCAAACGGCACTTGGCAGATGCAGATCAGCACTGACTTGGCAACAGTAGGGCAGATCGAAGGCGAACTTGGGTTTGAGCAACGATACTGGACCGACGCGCCGGCCGATCATTTCAACCAAAGCAAGCTCGGCGATGCTGTGAAGAGTACTGTCCATGCCGAGCCCGTGGTAAAATTCCGGGTTGGCTAAGGATGTATCAGCCTGTCAGGGCGAATCTTTGAAAACTTACTACTTAACTTATGAGGTGTAAACCACATGCCTTGGAATCAGCCGGGATCAGATAATCGCGATCCCTGGGGTCAGGGTAACGGCCAGAAAGGCCCGCCAGACCTGGATGAGGTCATCCGCGACCTGCAGAAGAAATTAAGCAACCTATTTGGCGGTCGAGGATCCGGCCGCCGATCTGGGGGCGGTAAAGGGCCCTCTTTGAGCGCTAAAGCCGTTGTTCCGATCCTGGCGGTTCTTGCTGGGCTTTGGCTTGCTACCGGGTTCTATGTGGTAGAGCAGGGCGAGCAAGCGGTTGAATTACGGTTGGGTGCTTACAAAACAATTAAGGAAGCTGGTTTGCGCTGGCATTTTCCATACCCGATTGAAAGTGTCGAGCTGGTCAATGTTCAGCAGATCCGCACCGTAGAGGTGGGTTACCGGACCAGTTCCCGCTCCAGCCAGATAGCCGGCGTACCGCGGGAAGCGCTGATGTTAACGGCAGATGAAAACATCATTGATATTCACTTCGCCGTCCAGTACGACATTAAGGACCCCCGCGATCTGTTGTTTAACGTCGCTGAACCCCCGGATCTTGTGGTTCGCGGCGCAACCGAAAGTGCTGTGCGCGAGATCGTCGGGCGCAACACCATGGACTTCGCGATTACCGGCGGTCGGGCAGAGATCGCGCAGGAGACAAAAATTCTCCTACAGCGAATACTTGATCGCTACAACACGGGCGTAAATATCAAGGCAGTTGAGATGCAGAACGCGCAACCGCCTATGGAGGTGAAAGCGGCGTTTGATGATGCAGTAAAAGCCCGGGAGGATGAACAGCGCCTGAAAAACGAAGCAGAAGCTTACGAGAACGACATTATCCCGAGGGCTCGTGGCGCAGCAGCGCGCCTTGAGCAGGAAGCCGCCGCCTACCGCGCAACCGTGGTCGCCGCGGCCCGAGGCGAAGCCTCGCGGTTTCTTCAGGTACTTGACGAATATGCCAAAGCACCAGAGGTCACACGTGATCGCCTTTACCTGGATACGATGCAGGATGTTTATGCCAACTCAACTAAGCTGCTTATTGACCAGGGAGACGGGGGAAACAACGTGATGTACTTGCCGCTTGATCAACTGATCCGACAAAGAGGGCAGCAAAGGTCTAGTGGGACTTCGGGCACGTCAGATTCTGCGAGCGGATTTGGGTCCGGAGCAATGGCAGGTAACGATAGCAGCCGACAAGAGCGATCCAGTCGCCTAAGGAGTCTGACACAATGATGGGCAAAAATATGATGTGGATTGTTCTGCTGGTTATTGTGGCAGCCGTTGGATCCTCGGCTGTGTATTACGTCGACGAAAGGGAAAAGGCGATTGTTTTTCAGTTTGGCGAAATTGTCCGTTCGACCGATGAGCCTGGGTTCCACTTTAAGACCCCCCTGATCAATAACGTCAAATATTTTGACTCCCGGGTCCAAACTATGGACTCGGACCCGGAGTTGTATCTGACTCAGGCAAAGAAGAACCTTGTCGTGGATTCCTTTGTTAAATGGCGTATTATCGACGCAGCGGCCTACTACCCCCGACTGGGTGGTTTAGCCAGCAACGCCAGGAATCGCCTGGCTCAGAGAGTGAATGACGCGCTGCGCCGCGAATTTGGTAATCGCTCTGTGCAGCAGGTCATCTCCGGCGATCGCGTTGAGATTATGGACGTCGTTCGCAAAACGACAGACGAAGAAATTACTTCTTTGGGTATCGAAGTACTGGATGTGCGCCTTAAGCGGGTGGATCTTGATCCCGACATCAGTGAGCGGGTTTACCAGCGTATGGAGGCTGAGCGTTCCCGCGTGGCCAAGGACTTACGCGCCCGCGGTGCAGAGGCGGCCGAGCGGATTACGGCAAATGCTGATCGGCAACGGGCGATTATATTGGCGAACGCCCAGCAGGGGGCCCAAGAAGTTAAGGGTCAGGGGGATGCCGAGGCGACGGGTATTTATGCTGAGGCCTTTAATCGTGACCGTGAGTTTTACCGCCTGTATCGGAGTTTAAATGCCTATCGAACTACTTTTTCGAGCCCCGATAATTTACTGGTAATTAAGCCCGATTCGGAATTTTTCCGTTACTTTAAACAGGCCTCGCCTGAGGCGGCCGAATAGCCGGTCCAGGTGCGTTGGCAGGATCTTTTCGTCGCGTTGGCCTTGGTCTTGGTTATTGAAGGCTTGATACCGTTTGCCAGCCCAGGCCGGTATCGCCGTTTGGCTAATGCACTTGGCGAAATTACCGATAACCAGCTCCGTGTGGGCGGCGCAGCGTCGATGGTTGGCGGTTTGATTTTGTTGTACCTGGTGCACTGATCTCGGTCGAGATCCATAAATTCGCAGACCTACCAGTTGCACAAAATAGGAAGTCGTTAAATGGCAAGCAGTGTCGTTGTACTGGGAATCCAGTGGGGAGACGAAGGCAAAGGAAAGGTCGTTGATCTTTTGACCGAACGCTGCGAGGCCGTAGTACGATTTCAGGGTGGTCATAATGCCGGGCATACCCTGGTTATTGATGGCCACAAAACCGTGCTCCACCTGGTTCCCTCTGGCATTTTGAGACCCCAGGTCCGTTGCCTGATTGGCAATGGTGTGGTGGTTGCGCCCGACGCACTCATTGCTGAACTGGATGCTCTTGAAGGTGCGGGCATAGAGGCACGAACCCGGTTGATGATTAGCGCGGCCTGCCCGGTCATCCTTCCCAGTCACGTTGCGTTAGATCAGGCTCGCGAGAAAAAGAAGGGCAGTAAAGCGATCGGCACTACTGGACGTGGCATCGGGCCGGCGTACGAAGATAAAGCTGCACGGCGTGCAATTCGATTTGGCGAGCTGCTCGATCCGGACAGTTGCGCGAGTCGCGTTGAAGAACTGGTCGATTATCATAATTTCCTACTGACTGAGCGTTTTGCCGCTAAGCCGGTAGACGTGGCGTTCAGCGTTGCCTCCTGCCACTCGTGGAGTGATGCCTTGGGGTCGTTAGTAGGAGATGTATCGCAAGAGCTTGAAGACCTTTGCAAATTCAATGCAAATGTTCTTTTTGAGGGTGCTCAGGGGGCATTGCTGGATATTGATCACGGAACCTATCCTTTCGTTACATCCTCTAATACGACTGCGGGCGCGGCTGCCTCAGGAAGCGGCATAGGCCCACTTGAGCTGTCAACCGTAGTCGGAGTCATTAAGGCCTATGTAACAAGGGTTGGCAGTGGGCCGTTCCCAACCGAATTGTTTGATTCGGTTGGAGCCCACCTGGCAAAGAAGGGTCACGAGTTCGGCGCAACAACAGGTCGGCCGCGGCGCTGTGGTTGGTTTGATGCAGTATCCGCACGTCGCGCCTGCTGGTTGAACAGTGTCAGTTCGTTGTGTGTCACCAAACTGGACGTTCTTGACGGTCTTTCGGAGTTAGCGATATGTACTGGGTATCGTATTAATGGGCAGGTGCTAGACAGGCCTCCGTCGGGAGCAGCTACCCTTGCGGATTGTGAACCAATTTACGAGATAGTTCCGGGCTGGAAGGAAAGCACTGCATCCATTCGGGTTATTGGCGAGTTGCCGCCCCTCGCCCGCGCCTACCTGAACCGACTAGAGGAGTTACTGGGCGTGCCGGTGGATATTGTTTCAACCGGTCCAGATCGGGACGACACGATAATTTTGCGCCATCCTTTTCCACAAAGCTGAACACCCACTTTTAGGATGCCGATCAACTGGCAACCGACCACGATCCAAGGAGAATCGAGCTTGAGCTATCTGGCCAGGTTCTGTGGAGGGCAGGACCAGTTAAGTGGTTGGTTTTTAGGTTGTATTTTCAAATGGCGCCCAGAGCCACTTTATATGTAGTGCTTGCGACACCCGACTGGTACCGAGGAGAGGACTTGAACCTCCACGGGGTTACCCCCACTAGCACCTGAAGCTAGCGCGTCTACCAATTTCGCCACCTCGGCATTGTCAAAAGACTACTATAGTAGGACAAAGGCGCCCCGACTTGATTTATCCATCACTTTATCCATCATTTGTACAAAATATTTTAAATCTGGTGATAAAAAAAGCGACCCCGCAGGGCCGCTAATTCTACATCAAGTAGGTGGCAGATTACGTGGCAGGAACTAGATCATCAGGCACGACGTTATCTAGGGGCGTGTCAGCATCTTTAGTTAACACCTGGATCGCCAGGATGGCATCTTTGGTCGTGTCAACATCAACCTTGAATATCGCCTTACCTACAGGCTTTAAATTGCCAAACATCATTTGGGTCTTTGGGATATCGAAATACGCCAGGCTTCAAGCGGCGTGTTCGACCAAAGGTTTGTAGGGCCCAACAAAGAGAAAAATATGACAGAAGAGAAAAATATAGCACGGTTGCGTCGGAAGATCCTTGAGGTGATTCTAAGCAAGGGCCGGCCCATGAGTATGTCAGAGCTCGAGCACTCGCTCGGGAGCCCCGATGATCTTGCGAATGAGGCCCAACAGGCGTTGGTTGGTCTTTGCAAGGCGGGCATTCTGGTACGCCTGCGGGGCGACCGGATCGGCGCAGCGAAAGAAATGGATCTGGTGCTCGGAAGGGTGGAGGTTCATTCCAACGGATTTGGATTTCTTTTGCCTGATGATGGTAGCGAGGACCTATACCTTTCGCCGCGGCAGCTGCGCAGGGCCATGCCCGATGATCGGGTGCTGGGCCGAGTCCGCAGGATAGACCGGCAGGGACGAAAAGAGGCCGCGATCGTTGAGGTTTTAAATTCAGTAAACAGAACCGTGTTGGGTCGGTTCGAGACGGATTCGGGGGTCAACGTGATCCGCCCACAGGATAAAAGAATCGCACATATGATTCATGTCGCACCGGGCGATGAATCCGGCGCGACCCATGGCAAGGTTGTGGTTGGGGAAATTATTGTTCACCCCGGGGATTCCACTTACGTTCAAGCTCGGGTGACGGAAATTCTGGCCCAGGATAAGCCTGCGGCGCTTGCAACCGAGTCAGCGATTCGGCGCCGTCAATTGCCTCGTGAGTGGCCTTCGACGATAGCGGACGAGCTAGAGCGGATTTCGCGGGAGCCAGGATGCGAAAAAGATCTGATGTGTAAAGACCTGACCCAGGAGCCATTTATCACTATCGATGGCGCTGATGCCCGAGACTTTGATGATGCAGTTCATTGTGTGAGCGACGGCGATGACTTTTTGCTGGATGTCGCAATCGCGGATGTTTCCAGATTTGTCAGGTCGGACAGCGCTCTTGATCAGGTCGCCCGTGAGCGGGGCAACTCGGCATATTTTCCGGATCGAGTTATTCCAATGCTTCCTGAGTTACTTTCCAATGATCTTTGTTCATTGCGCCCTGGCAAGATGCGTTGGGTCTTCGCCTGTCAGATGCGGGTACGTTCGTCTGGGGAGATCACTGAATACAAATTCTTTGAAGCTCGAATTCGATCAGCCGCTCGGCTCACCTATGAAGATGCTTCGGCTTTTCTTCGCGATCCAAGCAGCGATGGCCTTGGCATCAGTAGCGCTGTTCAAGAAAATCTCCAGATGTTGGACAAGGTGGCGACCGCACTGGGTGGGCACCGGCGAGACCGCGGCGGGGTGGAGTTTGAGTTTCCTCAGGCCTTGATCTCGTACGACCCCAACGGGACGATTGCCTCGATTAAAAATACTCCAAGATCTTCCGCCACGGGCCTCATCGAGGAGTGCATGCTCGCTGCCAACGTGTGTGCGGCTCGTGCGTTGGATTCGCACTTGCCGGAGGCGATATATAGAATTCACGAGACCCCAGATCCGGACGCAGTTGCTGATTTGCGACGCGTGCTGGGCTTTTTTGGGGTCAAACTCCCTGGCAGAGGTGTGCCACCGGCGCTTGATTTCTCCGCCGCGTTGACGGCAGCACGAGAAAAAGGGGCGCCAGTCGCTGCTTTGCAGATGCTCATGTTGCGAACGATGAAGCAAGCCCGTTATGCCTCTTGTGCACAGCCTCACTTTGCCCTGGGGTTTGAGTGTTACACCCACTTTACCTCCCCCATACGGCGTTACGCCGATCTGATTGTGCATCGATTGTTGAAACGAATCTTGGGGCTCGGTTCGAGTGCAGAGCCGATAGGGGGCCCCGGAGAGCTGGCCGAAGTTGCCGATCATTGTTCCGTGACGGACCGTCGGGCTGAGGAAGCCTCCAGAGAGGTCACTGGCTGGTTGAAGGCCGAGTTCATGAGCCGTCATATCGGTGAGACCTTCACCGGCAGGGTCTCGGGGGTCACCGCATTTGGTGTGTTCGTTACTCTGGATCTGTTTCAGGTGGACGGATTAGTGCATATTTCGGAATTGGGTAATGATTATTTCCATTTCGACCCCAGCCTTATGTTGCTGGTGGCAGAACACAGTGGGCACCGAATTTCTCTTGGGGACGCCATGACAGTGCGTGTCGCCGGCGCCCGGCCTGATGAAGGTAAGATTGATTTTGTTCCGCTTGAGCCTGTCGGCGGCGAAAACAAAGCACGCCGGAAACGGCGAAAATCTAAGAAACGCTAGGGAGTGGTTTTGAAAGAAGGTAAAAGCGCGCCGGATAACCAAATCAACGTACTGTGTGGCTTTCATTCGGTAGAGGCAGCTTTAGTCGATCCGCGGAGTCTCGGCGAGTTGCTGCATGATGCCACCCGTCGTGATCCACGACTGTCACGCTTGTTGGGATTAGCCAAATCAAAAGGCGTGACCTTGCACCGTGCAACCCGCGCAGAGCTGGATGCGCTAAGTGGCGGCATACGCCATCAGGGACTGATCGGATTGCTGAACCGCGCGCCCGCTGGAAAACTTCCAGCGTTAAAACTCTGGTTGGAATCCCAAAGCGGTTGCCCGCTGGTGTTGATTCTTGACGGCATACAGGATCCTCGCAATGTGGGCGCTTGCCTGCGAACCGCAGCAGCAGCTGGAGCTGAGGCGGTTGTTTTTCCGCAGCGGGTTGGCGCAGGCCTTACCCCAGCGGCGTTACGGGTCGCTTCAGGTGGAGTACACAAGCTCAAGATCTTTGAGGTCAGCAGTTGGTCCCGAGCCTTCGAGTACATGAAATCTGCGGGTTTGTGGGTGGTTGGTACTGCTGAGGATGGAGATCAGGACCTTTATGATTTTGATCTTGTTCGGCCTCTTGCTTTGGTCGTGGGCTCGGAGGCGACCGGTTTGCGTCCGGTGACCAGGAAGTTTTGCGACGCGGTATTGCGCATCCCGTCGGCGCATGCTTTGTCGAGTCTTAATGTAGCAGTGGCAGCAGGCGTAGCCTTGTTCGAAGTTCGCCGGCAACGCGGCTAACAGCGGCAGTAGATAAACTGTTTTACTCAGCGGTGGTTTTTGCCCGATATTCGCAAAGATCCGAAATTACACAGCTTGGGCATTGTGGAGTGCGGGCTTTGCAGGTATAACGACCGTGAAGAATAAGCAAATGATGGGCGTTTTGTTGATGGGCTAGTGGAGTAGTTTTCAGCAGGCGTTTTTCAACCTGCAGCACGTTGGCCCCTGGCGCTATCCGGGTGCGGTTAGCCACCCGGTAGATGTGCGTGTCTACTGCGATAGTCGGTTCGCCAAAAGCAGTATTCAGAACAACATTAGCAGTCTTGCGGCCCACGCCCGGCAGAGCTTCAAGCGCCGCTCGGGTACGCGGCACTGCGCCTTTATGATTATCGATCAGAATTTTGCAGGTTTTCAGTATGTTTGCGGCTTTGGTGTTATAAAGACCGATTGTCCGTATATGTGCCTTAAGTCCGCTCAGTCCTAGATCAAGCAGGGCTTGGGGCGTGGCTGCTGCCCGAAAGAGCCCGCGAGTGGCACGGTTTACAGAAACATCAGTTGCCTGTGCCGATAAAATTACGGCTATCAGCAGCTGGAAATGTGTTCGGTAGGACAGTTCTGTTTTCGGGTTGGGCGTGGCTTTTTCAAGCCGTCGAAATATTTCAGCCCGATTACGGGAATTCACCTTTCGCTCCTTCGCACCCTTTTACCTTGAATTCGGGCGACACTTGCGGCGATCTCCATACGCCGCGTAGCCTGCTCGGTCAAAAGGGGTTGTGGCTGAGGGGTACTAATATCGGCAGATTGTCGTTTTTGTTTACCTGCAAAGCGGGCTCGATATTGTTTGGACTTTGACTCGCAAATCCCTTTATCGGCCGCATGGGCGGTGTCTTTGGGCGAAACTGTTTTAATGCAGTCGACCGGGCAAACCGGAATGCACAAGTCACACCCTGAGCACTCAGCGGTCACGACCGTGTGCATTGTCCTCGCACTACCCACGATCGCATCCACCGGGCAGGCCTTGATGCACAGCGTGCATCCGATGCACGCTGTTTCATCAATTTCTACCGGTTTGGCCGGGCGATAAACACCGAAAGCGGGATCCAGCTTCGAACATGCCTGCTTGGTGAGGGCCCCAAGCAAAGCGAGTGTCCGGGAGCCGCCTGGAGGGCAGCGGTTAATCGCGACGTTCTGGCCGACAATCGCCTGCGCATACGCAAGGCAGGAAGCAAACTCGCAGCGCATGCATTGTGTTTGGGGTAGGCAGGCATCAACAGAGTCCACTGTGATGCCCGACGTGGAATCGACAAACATTATCGGAGAATTTTCTGCAGTGTGCCCAGGAAGCGATCGATATCTCGATCAGTGTTGTAAAGGTACGGTGTAACACGAAGTGAGTCGCCACGGATGCTGACGTAGATTTGATGCTGTGCGAGGCGCTCACCTATGTTTGCGGGCAGGCCTTGGGGAAAGCGTAAACCTAGAAAATGTCCTGCCCGTTGGTGCGGCTCAACCACCTCCAGGCCAAGTTCCTTTGCCCGCTCAGCAATCGCGCTTGTTGTTCGACACAACGTCGCCTCTATTCGTGAGATCTCCCAGGAAAGAATCTGCTGAAGTCCGTTCAGTAATACCGGTAACAGCGCAAAATTAGCCTTCTCTCCAACATCGAAGCGCCGAGCGCCCGGCGCGAACTCATCGCGGTAGTTGACGAGCTCTGAAAATTTAACGGCATCGAGTCGGGAAAACGGTCCGAACTCCAAAGGCACCCCTTGTTGGTGCTGTGGCGCAATGTACAAAAGGCCGGTCGAGTATGGGCCGAGCAACCATTTATAACCGGCAGCGACAGCAAAATCCGGGCGGATCACCTGAGCATCAAAAGTCAATGCCCCCAGACTTTGGGTGAGGTCGACTACGAGGGCGCCGTCAACTTGATCGAGCGCCCGGCGCACGACCGCAAGATCAACCAGAGTGCCGTCGGTCCAATGACAGTGGGGTAGGGCAGCAATGGCCGTTTGGGCATTAATCGCGTTTACAACGGCCGAAGTCCAGTCATTGTTTGCCGGACGGGGCACCGTATGCAGGTGCGCGCCGTTTTGAGCGGCGAGCTCCTTCCAGACGTAAAAGTTAGACGGATACTGCTCCGCCAGCACGACAATGTGTTGCCCCGGTTTAACGAGCAGATTCTTTGCCGCGACAGCAAGTCCATAACTGGCCGAAGGGATGATCGCCAAGTCGTTTTCTGTGGCATTAAATAATGAGGCGGCTACTCCCCGCAACTTCTCGACAGTCGAAAAAAAATCTGGCGGCGTAATCGACCATGGCGCAGCCTTCGCTTGAAGACCCTTGATTCCGGCAGCGACAGAGGTGAGCAACAACGGCGACATATAAGCGCAGTTGAAATACGCAATGTGATCGGGAATATCAAAAAGCGCTCTTTGACTGGGAAGAGGGGAGGTGCTCACGGGCGAGATATTGACCAAGGGCTCAACGCACGCGCATACCCGGTTCTGCGCCATCATCAGGGGCGAGAAGAAAGATTCCGCCAGCGTCATCGCTACCTGAACCGGCAAGAATCATGCCGGACGATACTCCAAAACGCATTTTCCGCGGTGCCAGATTAGCGACCACAACAACATGGCGGCCCACCAGTGTTTCCGGTTCATAGGCGGCCTTAATGCCTGCGAACACCTGCCGGACTTCACCGCCTAGATCGAGAGTGAGTTGCAAAAGACGGTCGGCGCCTTCTACCCGTTGGGCATCCTGGACCCGGGCCACTCGCAAGTCGACCTTGGAGAAATCATCAATGGTGATTTCCTCGGTGATCGGTTCAGCGGCGAGATGCGGTCCGGGCGACCCAGAGGAACTTGGTTGCTCAAGACTGAGAGGTTTTTCCATCATTTTTTGTGCGTCCTTCATTTCGATCCGATTGAGGAGGTGGTGGAATGGTCCAATCTTATGGCCGACCAGTGGTTGGGCTAAGTCGTTAAGGTTCCCTGCGTCTGCAATATTGCAGCACAGAAACTCTTGTGTGCGCCTGGCAAGTCCAGGCACAACTGGCGCGAGCCAGATCATCAGAATCCGGAACAGATTCAGTCCTTGGGTGCAGATTCCCTGGAGTTGGTCATCCTGGCCGGTTTCGCGGGCGATAACCCAGGGTTGGCAGTCGTTGATGTACTGGTTGGCCCGATCGGCGAGTGCCATGATTTCACGCATCGCACGACTGAATTCGCGGCCTTCGTAGGCCTCTGTGATAGATTGATTGGCATCAACAAAGTGCTTGAACAGCGCCGGATCAGCTAACTGGGTAGACAAGTTTCCCTGGAAACGTTTTTCGATAAACCCCGCACAACGGCTGGCGATATTGACGACTTTTCCTACAAGATCCGAATTGACCCGGGTGACGAAGTCATCGACGTTAAAATCGATATCCTCAACCCGGTTATTCAACTTGGCGGCAAAGTAGTAACGCAGATAATCAGGGTCCAAGTGGTCGAGATAGGCTCGAGCGGTGATGAAGGTGCCTCGTGACTTGGACATCTTCTGACCGTTTATGGTTAAGAAACCATGGGTAAATACGGCCGTCGGGGTACGAAAGCCGCTGCCGTGAAGCATCGCGGGCCAGAACAAGGTGTGGAAGTAAAGGATATCTTTACCAACAAAATGGTACAACTCGGTTGTAGCATCCGGACTCCAGAAGGCATCGAAGTCAAGATCCGAGGAATCGCACAGATTGCGAAAACTGGCCATATAGCCTATCGGCGCGTCGAGCCATACATAAAAGTATTTCCCGCTCGCCCCGGGAATCTCAAAACCAAAATAGGGTGCATCGCGGGAGATATCCCAATCCTGCAGGCCGGTCTCAAACCACTCACTCAGCTTGTTTTTGACTTCGGTCTGCAACCGACCGGAGCCTGTCCAGTCGCGAAGCATTGAGTCAAAGTTGGCAAGCTTGACGAAGTAATGCTCGGAATCCTTGGTCACCGGTGTAGCGCCGGAAATGACAGAAACTGAATCTTTTAGTTCGGTTGGGGTATAAGTGGCCCCGCACACCTCACAGTTATCGCCGTTCTGGTCCTTCGCACTGCAGCGCGGACAGGTGCCTCTGATGAACCGGTCGGGAAGAAACATTTCCTCCACCGGGTCGTAAGCCTGGGTGATAGTGCGTTGGACGATGTGGCCGTTGCTCTGTAGCTGGCCAAAGATATGTTCAGCGAAGTAACGATTCTCGTCCGAGTGCGTGGTGTAGTAGTTGTCAAACGCGATACTGAAATCTGCGAAATCCTGCCGATGCTCCTCGCCAATTCTTTCAATCAACGCCTCTGGCTCTATGCCCTCGCTTCGGGCCTTTAGCATGATTGGAGTGCCGTGAGTGTCCTCGGCGCAGACGTAGTAGGCCTGATGCCCGCACAAGCGTTGAAAACGAGCCCAGATATCAGTTTGGATATACTCCACCAGATGTCCCAGATGAATAGGGCCGTTAGCGTAGGGCAAGGCGCTGGTTACGAGAATAGTTCGAGGTTGGGGCGTCATCTTTCGGAAAATCCCGTAATCGGATTAAGGCAATGTTTCGGAATCGGTAGTGGGTTCGGGGGTTACAAGAGCCCCTAGAGGTGGGCACTATCGAAGTATATCCCAAGGGGGTCATTGTGGAGACCGGCCTGTGGTAGCATCATCGCCTTTTTAAGGCCGTGAGCATAAGCGGAAGCGGCGCTGTCTTCAAACCGTTGGACTGATCAACATGACTGAAATATCAAAACAAAGCATATTCGATTTGCTGGAGACCATTAGTGATCCTCATACCGGCACCAGTTTAGGGGAGGGAAAGAGTGTCAGCGAGGTAACCGTTGAGGGTAGTTTGGTGAAAGCCAAACTGACCCTGGGATACCCGGCACGCGGATGGCACGCAGAACTCGATGCCATCGCCCGCAAGATGGTCACGCAGGCCGTTGCTGGACCGTGCGAGATTAATATCAATATTGAGACCAAGATCGTCGCTCACGAAGTCCAAAAAGGTGTGACCCCTATTCAGGGTGTACGCAATATCATTGCCGTGGCATCCGGTAAAGGGGGCGTTGGAAAGTCTACGGTCTCGTCGAACCTGGCATTAGCACTGTCTGCCGAAGGGGCCAATGTTGGAATATTGGATGCGGACATCTATGGCCCCAGTCAGCCACGCATGTTGGGAATCAGCGGGCGGCCAAAATCCGCGGACGGTAAGAGTCTGGAACCGATGAGTAGTTACCATTTGCAAGCCATGTCGATCGGGTTTCTTATTGAAGAGGATACGCCAATGATCTGGCGCGGCCCGATGGTCACCCAGGCACTGGAGCAGTTACTAAACGATACTCGTTGGAAAGAGTTAGATTACCTGGTGATCGATCTGCCGCCAGGGACGGGCGATACGCAGTTGACCCTGGCCCAGAAGGTGCCTGTTTCGGGCGCGGCGATTGTGACGACGCCCCAGGATATTGCTTTGCTCGACGCGCGAAAAGCTCTCAAAATGTTTGAAAAAGTGGAAATTCCAGTACTAGGGGTGATTGAGAATATGAGCACCCATGTCTGCAGTGCGTGCGGGCATGAAGAAGCCATTTTTGGCGAAGGTGGGGGGGTGCAGATGGCCGAGGAATATGGAGTTGAGACCTTGGGCAGAATCCCGCTTGATATCCGTATTCGGGAGGATGCGGACAGTGGACGACCGACCGTTGTTGCGGACCCGGACGGGGCAATCACGATGAACTACCGGAGTATCGCCAGGCATGTGGCTGGGCAACTTGCGGCTCGCAGGCGCAGTTACAGCGACGTATTCCCTTCTATCGTAATTCAAAATACTTAATACGGAGGCCGAGTGTCGATTAAGCCAGATCGCTGGATCCAACAGATGGCGGCTCAGGGAATGATTGAGCCTTATGAGAGTGGACAGGTCTCATCTGTCGACGGCCAACGGGTGGTTTCTTATGGAACATCAAGTTACGGCTATGACATTCGATGCTCGAACGAATTCAAAATCTTTACCAATATCAATTCAGCAATTGTCGACCCGAAGGCGTTCGATGAAAGCAGTTTTGTAGATTTTGTAGGGGACTGCTGCATTATTCCCCCAAATTCGTTCGCTTTGGCAAGAACCGTGGAGTATTTTCGCATTCCGCGAAACGTGCTCACAATATGCTTGGGCAAGTCCACTTATGCCCGGTGCGGTATCATTGTCAACGTCACACCCTTTGAGCCGGAATGGGAAGGGTATGTGACGCTCGAATTCTCTAACACAACGCCGTTGCCGGCCCGTGTTTACGCAAATGAGGGTGTCGCTCAAGTCATCTTCTTTGAGGCAGATGAAGTTTGTGAAGTGTCATACAAAGATCGAAAGGGAAAGTATCAGGGGCAAAGCGGGGTCACATTGCCGCGTGCCTGAACTGCACGCTTTGGATAAAGAGTTAAACGATGGCTGGTAACTCCTTTGGTAGGCTTTATTGTGTGACGAGTTTTGGCGAGAGTCACGGCCCGGCTCTGGGTTGTATTGTGGATGGTTGTCCACCGCAATTGGAGCTCACGGAATCTGATATTCAACGGGATCTCGATCGTCGTCGACCGGGGCAATCGCGCTATACGACTCAGCGCCGCGAAAGCGATACCGTGGAAATCCTTTCGGGCGTGTTCGAGGGAAAGACCACAGGCGCCCCTATCGCACTGTTGATACGAAACGAAGATCAGCGTTCTCGGGATTACGAAAAGATTAAGGCGCAGTTCCGCCCGGGCCATGCAGACTACACCTACCTGAAAAAATACGGCCTGCGTGATTACCGCGGCAGTGGCCGAGCCTCGGCCCGCGAAACTGCAGCGCGGGTGGCAGCCGGTGCTATTGCGCGAAAATACCTCCTGGAGAATTCCGGGATCAGGATCCGAGGCTGTCTGAGCCAGATAGGCACTATCTGTGCTGATGAGTACCAGTGGGATGTGGTAGATAGCAATCCGTTCTTTTTCCCTGATCCTAACAAGGTGGGAGCCATTGAGGTGCTGATTAATTCACTGCGAAAAGCTGGCGATTCTATCGGTGCACGGGTCGATGTCATTGCGGATAATGTCCCCGCCGGATTGGGTGAACCGGTGTTTGATCGACTGGATGCGGACATTGCACGGGCAATGGTGTCAATCAATGCAGTAAAGGGTGTCGAGATTGGTGCGGGATTCGAATGCATTACTCAACGGGGCAGTCAGCATCGAGATGAGATGACGCCTTTGGGATTTTTAGGTAATAACGCGGGGGGCGTGCTTGGCGGCATCTCCAGCGGACAACAACTCAAAGTGTCCGTCGCACTCAAGCCCACCTCCAGCATTCAGATTCCCGGCCGGACTGTGAACTTAGCAGGTGAGCCCGAAGAAGTAGTGACCACCGGTCGGCACGATCCATGCGTAGGAATCCGCGCGGTGCCTATCGCCGAAGCGATGCTGGCCCTGGTGCTGATCGATCATTTGCTGCGCCAGCGCAGCCTTGGGGTTGGCCCAACCCCTGGTCCTTCGATTCCCCCTGGCGATTAGCGTCCTCGGTGGCGCGACCTCGATTGCCCGGCAAGGCCTGCTGGTTGGTCGTCGACAGGAGCTAGTGTGATGGAATCCTCATGTTGCTTCATCAGCAGGGTATTGGCCACGTGCCCCAGACTTTCCAGTAAATCGGCGGCGGCCACGTCTAGCTCGCCGGATTCGTGACGCTGCTGTTTTAAGCGACCCAGGGCATCAAGCGTGGGATAGTGATAGACAGAGTCCTCAAGTGAGCGACAGTTGTTCTCGTTGTAGATGGCTACCGCTGCACTTCGAGTTAGATCAAGGTAGGCCGCATGCGAGGAAATCAGACGCTCAGGGCTCGGCGCATCCGGCTCGACTGGTAACATGACCCTTCCCAGACGCGCCTCAAGCTCATTGAAAAATGTTCGTAAACTTGTCACTAAGGTGGACTCGGGTTATTAAGAAAATCCGTGTCAGTCAAGCATAGCATTGTCAAACCGGCGGGCACAGCGGTGAGCCCAAAGAGAGTCTGTCAATGCAGCGGGGCAAAAAAGAGGGCGCTCGCGGCCTGTGATAAAATCCGGCGCCCTCATGGGATAAGCTAATGACTGAAACAACTCTTTACGACAAACTTTGGGATGCGCACCTGGTCCGTCAGTCAGACGACGGCACAGCACTCATCTATATTGATCGGCAGTTATTGCACGAGGTGACATCACCTCAGGCTTTCGCAGGGCTGCGCGAAAATGGGCGACGACCCCATCGACGCGATACCAATCTCGCTGTCGCAGACCACAATGTACCCACTACGAATCGCAGTGCCGGCATAGCAGATCCGGTTTCCCGACTTCAGGTTGAGACCCTGGATAGTAACTGTGCAGAGTTCGGTATCACCGAATTTGCCATGTCGGATCCACGCCAGGGTATCGTTCATGTGGTAGGCCCGGAGCAGGGGATCACTCAGCCAGGTATGACTATCGTCTGTGGCGATTCACATACGGCAACTCATGGCGCGCTGGGAGCCTTGGCATTTGGTATCGGTACCTCCGAGGTTGAGCATGTCCTGGCGACGCAATGCCTGGTAGCGAGAAAGATGAAGAACCTGCGGGTCAATATCAACGGCAGATTACCCGATGGCGTAGTGTCTAAAGATATGATTTTGGCGGTGATCGGCATGATCGGCACGTCGGGAGGTACGGGTTACGCGCTTGAATTTGCAGGTAGCGCAGTCCGGGATGCCTCTATGGAAGGTCGACTGACCTTGTGCAATATGGCGATTGAAGCCGGTGCCCGAGTAGGGCTGATTGGCGTCGATGGTGTGACGATTGAATATATGAGGGGCCGTGCCTACTCACCCCAAGGTCCAGAATTCGACCAGGCGAGCCAGGCCTGGCTGGAGTTGCAATCCGACCCGGGAGCCGTATTTGACCTCGAATACGACCTCGACGCATCGGACTTGCGACCACAGGTGACCTGGGGTACGTCCCCAGAAATGGTGATTAGTATCGATGACGTGATCCCTGACCCAGCCAATGCCCCGGACAAGGTCCGATCCCAGGATTGGTCCCGGGCGTTAGAGTACATGGACCTCATTCCTGGCGCCCCAATCAGTTCGGTAGTTCTGGACAAGGTATTTATAGGGGCCTGCACCAATGGAAGAATTGAAGACTTACGAGCAGCTGCTGCAGTGGTCAAGGGACGAGTCGTGGCCGATACCGTTAAGCAGGCGCTCGTGGTGCCGGGCTCAGGGCTGGTAAAAAGACAGGCAGAAGCGGAAGGTCTGGACCAGGTGTTTACCGAGGCCGGATTCGAGTGGCGCGAACCCGGTTGCTCGATGTGTCTGGCCATGAATGACGATTGCCTGGAGCCTGGGGAGCGCTGCGCTGCTACTTCTAACCGAAATTTTGAAGGTCGCCAAGGGTACCGTGGCCGTACCCATCTTGTATCGCCTGCGATGGCGGCTGCGGCCGCCATCGCAGGGCACTTTGCTGATCCGGCAAAACTCTGAGGAGAGATCGGTAATGGAAAAATTTATTAGGTATTCAAGCACGATTGTCCCTCTAGACCGAAGCAACATCGATACTGATGCGATCATTCCGAAGCAATTCCTTAAATCTGTTGAGAAATCTGGTTTTGGTGACAACCTCTTCGATACTTGGCGCTATCTGGATCAAGGCGAACCGGGGCAGGACTGCACTGGGCGGCCACTGAATGACGATTTTGTACTGAACCACGACAGTTACCGCGATGGACGAATCCTCATGTCCCGAGAGAATTTCGGCTGCGGATCGTCTCGGGAACACGCCGTTTGGGCGCTTCGTGACTTTGGCATCCGCACGGTACTTGCGACTAGTTTTGCCGATATATTCTTTAATAATTGTTTCAAAAATGGGGTACTTCCAGTAGTTCTGCCAGGCGCTGACATTGATCGGCTGTTTGCGAGCGATCAAGATGAGGGGCCTGTTGAAATGGAAGTTGATCTCGCGCGTCAGTCCCTGACAACTGGGGATGGACGTGTCTATCGTTTTGAAATTGATGAATTTAAAAAGAACTGCCTGCTCGACGGGCTCGACGACATCGCCCTGACACTGCAGTATGCGGGTGATATCCACGATTATGAGCAGCGACGGGCCCGACAGGTTCCGTGGTTGTTTCACGATCTAGATTAGCCTCGGCAACCGTTTGACAGTTATTTTGGGTTGATATAACCCCAGATATGTTTTCGAAAAAACCCAACGTTGCGATTGTTGGCTCGACCGGTGCGGTTGGCGAGGCTATGGTCGCCATTCTTGAGCAGCGAGAGTTCCCAGTCGGAACCCTTTACCCTTTGGCGAGTGAGCGCTCGGCTGGGAAAACCCTGATGTTTCGCAAAAAGGCAGTGTCGGTTAAATCTTTAGAGTCATTCGATTTCTCAGACGTAGAGATCGCTTTTTTCTCAGCGGGTGCCGGTGTATCTGCCGAATACGCAGCCCGCGCTGTGGCCTCTGGGTGTGTGGTGATCGATAACACCTCGCATTTTCGTAATGACCCGGAGATTCCGCTGGTCGTGCCGGAGGTCAACCCCAATGCGTTGTCCTCGCACGCTGGCATTATCGCTAATCCGAACTGTTCAACCATACAGATGGTAGTAGCGCTCAAGCCGATTTACGATGCCGTCGGGATTATACGGATTAACGTTTGCACCTATCAGGCGGTGTCGGGGGCAGGGAATAAAGCTATGGAAGAGCTTGCCGGGCAGACTGCGGCTCTACTCAATGGTAGGCCGGTGGAGGCCAAAGTTATGCCCAAGCAGATTGCATTCAATGTGATCCCGCACATTGACAGTTTTCAAGAAAATGGCTACACCCGCGAAGAGATGAAAATGGTCTGGGAGACACGCAAGATTTTTGAAGACCAATCCATCGGAGTCAACCCAACCACGGTGCGCGTTCCGGTCTTTTACGGCCATTCAGAAGCGATTCATATAGAGACCCGGGAAAAAATAAGCGCCCAGCAAGCCCGCAAACTCTTACGCGCTGCTCCAGGGGTGACGGTTGTCGATGAACGAGTGGATGGCGGGTACCCGACCGCCGTCACTGAGGCTGCCGACGCAGATCCGGTATTTGTTGGTCGGATCCGGGAGGACATATCTTGCGACAAAGGTCTTTGTCTGTGGGTAGTGTCAGACAATATCCGCAAAGGAGCGGCGCTTAACAGCATTCAGATCGCTGAACATTTGCTGGCACAGGAAGATCCGGCTTAACCCATTTCCAATGCCCAAGAGATAAATATTGATGGGTGGCAGGTTAAACCCTGCCTATAATTGGAGTTATGCATGGCATTTGTAACTCAGAACTGTCGATCGAGGTAAAAAGGCGCGAAATCACTCGTGGAATTGCCTGGCCTCTTGGTGTGGTACTTCTGTTCGTTGCGTCTGCCGCCTTGCAGGCTCTTGAACTGTCAACACTCACGGTAAGCTCATATCTGTACGAGCCGTTTAAGGCAGAAATCACTCTAGAGGGAGTGCCCGATGGTAATTTCCCTCAGGACCTCTCGGTCGGTCTAGCCTCTTCCCAAACCCATGCGGCGTCAGGATTAATTCTGAATCCCACACTTGAGGATTTTGAATTTTCATTTGACTCCGAACCGGATCGACCACGTATCCTGATTAGATCATCAAAGCCGGTCAAGGCGCCTTTCCTTCGGTTTTTACTTCAAGTTGACACAGCCTCTGGCCGATTACTGCGGGACTACACCGCGATACTGGATCCTCCAAACTATTTCTATTTCTCAGCTCCGCTAGAGCACGAAGCGTCCGAATCAATAGGTGCCGACACCTTGTACCCCGGAGACCGGTATGGGCCGGTGCGTCCCGGGCAGACACTGATTCAAATTGCGCGCGGCCTTAAAGCGGAACCCTCGACCACGTTGCGCCAGAAACTGGCCGCGCTAGTTGCCGACAATCCGGATGCCTTTATTGATGGCAATATGAACAGTTTGCGCGAGGATTCCTTGCTGCATATGCCATCCCAAAGACTGATGTCCAAGCACGATGCTGCAGAGGCGAGCTCGATTTACCAGGACCACCTTGTGGGTTGGCTTGAAGGGCAGGCTCAGGCAGGGTCAACTCAGAGTGCAAAGAGAAACTGGGTGGCGGTAACCGCTACGGAGGGTTCTGAAGCCTTGTTATCCTCAGGCGTCGGCGATCAGACTAGCACAGACTACGTCCTGCGCATCGTTCAGTCTGGACCGAAAATTACCAAGGCTTCTGATCACGTTGACTCCGACCCATCTGTCACAAATCCTGATGCGACTATCGAAATGACCAGCGCGCGAGACAATCAGATAATCGGGTTGACCGAGAGGCTGACCAACGTAGAAGAAGCGCTTGGCTCCAAGGAACTTGAAAACAGCCAGTTAAACCAACAAGTCGAACTGCTTCAAATGCAGTTAGAAAAAACCATGCAACTGATCGAGTTGCAGGAAACACAGTTAGTCTTGGCACAGCGGCAATTCGAGGTAATGCTGAGCCAGCAGACCCAGGGGTCTGGTATAGCCCAAACAGCATCGTCTGGTGATAGCCCGGCTGATATCGAACCCAAAGAAACTGGCATGACCACTGACCAGCCCGATCCAAACCCTGTCGTAGAGGTTGAGAGTCAGGTGCCCCCGCAAATGGTCAGCACGGACACCGAGCCGGTACTCAAGGGCGACTCACTACCTGCGCTCGACCGCCCAGCGGCCGAATCCGCTGAACCGACAGCGGCTCCGCCGTGGGAAGACCCGGCACAGGCGCTGGATTGGGCTATCGAGTGGGGGCAGTTTTTGATCTCCAAAGTGGCTGATTGGCTTGATGTTGGGCTCGAAATCTTTGGGACGCTCAAAGCATATGCCCCAGGCTCTATCGATAATTCAGAAAACATGCCTTTGTTACTGGGCCTGTTGGCCTTGCTGCTTGTCTGGATCCTGATGCGCCGCCGCAAGGCGCGAAAAATCGGCTTTGACGAAAGCGGCCTCACGGCGGACCCGGATCGGCTTCAGAAAGGTTCGATCTTCCGTTCGCAAGCGACCGAGCCGGCGCCTGATTCAACCCCCCAACAGGAGCCCGGCCAGCGCGAAGAAAGTATGGGTGCAGGGTTTGTTACTGAGATCGAGACCCAACGAGGCGTCGCGGTACAAAGCGATGAAGTGGACCCACTGGCAGAGGCTGAGATCTATCTTGCCTATGGCCGCGCTGCGCAGGCGGAACAGACCCTGCGTGATGCGATACGGCGGACTCCTGAACGCAGCGAACTTAAGATTAAATTGCTCGAGGTGTACCAGACCCTGGGACAAAAGGAGCAATTTGACCGCCTAGCCCAAGAGCTTTCAGAGGTTCTTGAGCCAAATTCTCCGGAGTGGGCTAATGTAATTGCACTCGGTGGCACTCCCGAATCATCGAACCTGGCCTTGAAAGACGTGACTAGCGACGGCGCCCCAGGAGACTTAAGTGAGAATCACCATGACCCGATCACGCCAGTTGCGCCGGCGTCGGCGACTACAACCCAGGCGGTGGATGGGTTTGACGAGGGAATGGAATTCGAGGTTGAGACTGATGTGAGCCCCGCAATGCCAAGAGCTGAACCCGAAAAAATATCATCGGCTCCACAGAACCCGGTGATGGAAGGTGTTGAGGACGCAATAGAGTTCGACATCGAAGTCCCCATGCCCACAGAAGAAAACCTTAGGGGCAACCCCATCTCCCCCGTAACGCCAGAGGTGTCCGATGACACACTCTCCAGTTCGGAACTTTTGGCCGACGCGGAATCGGCTACCCAACTGGATCTTGCCAGCGCCTATCTAGAGATAGGTGATGTCAAGACTGCAAGAGAACTACTAGAGGCGGTAGTCCGGGAAGGTGATCCGGCGCAGATAACCAGGGCGCAAGCACTGCTAGCCGATATAGAGTCAACCTGACCGAAAGTGCCCGGGCGAGTTCTCAACTAATTTAAGGAAAGGATTATTACAGGCGAACCCCGCTCGCCAGCTTAGAGACCAGCGAGCAGACGTTATCCAGCAGAGTCGGTAGGGGTCGATCCTGCCCATCCAGATTGTTCTTAATTTCCGACACGATAGCAGATCCGACCACCGCGGCATCAGCCGAGGCGGTCACGGCGCGGACTTGGGCGGGATCTTTAATTCCAAATCCTACTGCCAGCGGAAGGGCCGTATGAGCTCGTAGTCGGCTGATCGCATCGTCGATAGAATCGGTACTGGCTGAACGAGTACCGGTGATTCCAGCAATGGATACGTGGTAGACGAAACCGCTGGCGCTTTGTAAAACTTTGGCCAAGCGTTTATCGTTAGTGGTTGGTGTCACCAGTCGTATCCAGTGTAGCCCAGCGGTCCGAGCTGGATCACACAATTCATCATCCTCCTCAACTGGTAGGTCGACCAGAATGAGACCATCAACCCCTGCGCTTACTGCGTCGCTGACGAATCGAGTTGTTCCATACTGATAGATAGGATTGAAGTACCCCATCAGTATTACCGGGGTGCGCTGATCGCCGGTTCGAAATTCCGACACCATATCCAGAGTCTGGCTGAGTGAAGCGCCTTGCTTTAGCGCTCTTAAGCTGGCTGCCTGAATGGCCGGACCGTCTGCCATGGGATCAGAAAATGGCATGCCCAACTCTATGATATCGGCCCCCGATTGAGGCAAACGTTTCATTAGAGCGAGGCTGGTAGTTGGATCAGGGTCGCCAGCGGTAATAAAAGTTACCAGACCCCCTCGTTTCATTTTAGCGAGCTCAACGAAAGTATCAGCGAGTCGATCTGGACGAATTTGTGAAGTCACAAGTCGATCCCCAGCGCGTCTGCAACTGTAAAAATATCCTTGTCCCCTCGACCACACATATTCATAACAATGATTTGGTCCTTTTGAAGCTCGGGAGCCAATTTGCGGACATGAGCCAAGGCATGTGCGGGTTCTAGAGCCGGGATGATCCCCTCGGTCTGACAACACATTTGGAAAGCATCCAAGGCCTCAGTGTCCGTAACAGATACATATTCCACCCGACCGACGTCATGCAGCCAGGAATGTTCTGGACCGATCCCTGGGTAATCCAATCCCGCGGAGATGGAATGAGCGTCGTTAATCTGGCCATCATCGTTTTGTAGCAGGTAGGTACGGTTACCATGCAGCACGCCGGGCCGCCCACCGGTCAGTGAAGCGGCATGCTTATCGGTATCAACGCCGAGCCCGCCCGCCTCGACTCCTATCATCCTGACGGGGTCATCAAGAAAGGGGTGGAACAGGCCCATGGCGTTGGAGCCGCCACCGATACAGGCCACGAGGGCATCGGGCAGTCGGCCCTCGGCGCTTAGTATCTGTTCACGGGTCTCGCGGCCGATCACGCTTTGAAAGTCCCGAACCATGGCCGGATAGGGGTGAGGGCCGGCGACTGTTCCGATAATATAAAAAGTATCTTCAACGTTTGCCACCCAGTCGCGCAAAGCGTCATTCATTGCGTCTTTGAGTGTGCCGGTTCCACTGGTCACCGGAATCACCTCAGCGCCGAGAAGTTTCATCCGAAAAACATTAGGGGCCTGACGTTCGATGTCGGTAGCGCCCATATAAACAACGCAGGGCAGGTCGAACAATGCGCACACGGTCGCGGTCGCTACGCCATGCTGGCCCGCACCTGTCTCAGCAATGATTCGTGATTTACCCATTCGCCGGGCAAGCAGAATCTGGCCGAGCGTGTTATTGATTTTGTGTGCTCCGGTATGATTCAGTTCATCGCGTTTGAAATAGACTTTTGCGCCACCAAGCGCCTCCGTGAGGCTGCGGGCAAAATGCAGGGGGCTCGGCCTGCCGATGTAATGCTCAGCGTAGTAATCAAACGCTTCTTGAAATTCAGGCGACTCGCACGCTGCGGCGTAGGCTGCTTCGAGTTCCAAGACCAGCGGCATCAGCGTTTCAGCGACAAAACGTCCGCCAAAAATCCCAAAGTGGCCTCTCTCGTCGGGTCCGCTTCGATAGGATTCGAGCTTTTCGGTAACGTCGCTATCAGTTGCCATTAATATTGTTTCCTATCCAGTTCGGCTTTCAGCACCAATTGAATGACGCAGCCCTTGCGCTCAAAATGTTCCAAGCGAGAGGTACAATGGCCGCTGATTCTGAGCGGTGAATTCTACATCACCTATCTTTTTTCGGTGCCAAGTCAATGATTGATCACCCTGATTCCTTGTCGGCCGGCCAGCGGTTTGCGCTCGGCGTTGAGTACGATGGGAGCCGTTTTCATGGATGGCAGGTGCAGTCGGGGGTGAGCACGGTACAGGAGTCTCTCGAACGCGCTTTGAGCCGTGTTGCTTCACATCCAGTTCGAGTAATTACCGCCGGGCGGACCGACACGGGTGTCCACGCATCCGGGCAGGTCGTTCATTTCGACAGCCATTCAGACCGACCTCTTAAAGCTTGGTCGCGGGGCACCAACACGCTGACACCCCCCGGCCTGGTAGTGACCTGGGCAATTCCGGTGAGTGCCGGTTTTCATGCACGCTTCAGTGTGATCGGTCGGTCGTACCGCTACATTATTTTCACCAGGCCGATGCGCCCTACCTTTCTGTCTGGAAAGGTCACCTGGGATCACCGAAGTCTCAACATTAGCCAAATGGCTAAAGCGGCCGTTGCTCTGGTGGGTCGTCATGATTTCTCGGCGTACCGCGCCAATGCTTGCCAGTCCCGACAACCGATTCGGGAAATAAGGTCGCTTGAGGTTCGCGGTTCTGGCCCATGGGTTTGGATCGACATCGAAGCTGATGGGTTTTTGTATCACATGGTTCGAAATATCGCCGGAGTATTGATGGCGATCGGGTCGGAAGAGCGGCCAGTCGGATGGGCTCGGGAGGTTCTGGAAAGTCGTGATCGGCGGGCCGGCGGGGTTACAGCGCCACCGCATGGCCTTTATCTCACCGAGATTCGGTACCCGGAGGAATTTAGATTGCCGCCAGCAACACCGGCTTGCCGCTTCTGGTAGCGGGATTCCGCAGTTTCGGCGCTAGCCGTTAGAATACACTGGTGCGGACCCGGATCAAGATATGTGGAATCACCCGTGCGAGCGACGCGACTGCCGCGGT
>JABINT010000162.1 GCA_018698075.1 Acidiferrobacteraceae bacterium | reverse complement strand
GACAAGCGTTGGACGTTCGCCATCCGTCACCACCGGCAGATCCGCCATATTAACCTTGGTGCCGCCAAAATCGGCGACAAGGTTTCGAATCAGTTGATGGCTGGACAGATCCTCGACGCTGCTCAAGCAGGCATTGGCTATTTTCGCATCGTCCAGCAACTGGCTCATCTGATCAGCAGAATGGCTGCCAAACACGCCATTGATTATCTCGTCCATCGCTTTACGATGCTTGACCCGCTCAGTGTTATTCACAAAACGTGCATCAGCGCCGAGTTCGGGCTGACCCAATATGGCGCCACAGAAACTGCACCACTCACGATCACTCTGGATCGCAATCAGAATGTGGCTGCCATCTTTAACCGTGTATGCTCCGTAAGGCGCAATCAGCGGGTGCGTCAGTCCCATTCTTTGCGGTGCACCGCCAAGGTAACGATGCGCCAACAGCGGAAAATTCATGAAATCCGCCATGACATCGAACATGGCAATGGAAATATCGACTCCTGTCCCAGTGCGGCCGCGCTGAATCAGCGCACGCAGAATCGAAGAAAACGCCGTTTGGCCAGAAGCGATGTCACAGATGGAAATACCCACCCGTGCCGGTTGCTCCTGCGTACCATTAATCGCACAGATCCCACTTTCAGCCTGTACCAAAAAATCGTAGGCTTTCTTCCTGGCACCCGGACCAGACGAACCATATCCATTGATCTCACAGGTGATGAGGCCAGGGTTGTGTTCACGCAGCGCCTCGCCACCAAAACCACGGCGGGTAAGCGCCCCCGGCGCGAGGTTGTGCAAAAACACATCGGCATGTTTAAGCATAGACCGCAACAACGCTTCATCAGCGTCTTGGTTGAGATCGATACAGATAGACTCCTTGCCTCGGTTAAGCCAGGAGAAAAAAACACTTTTTCCATCGGCTCCTTGATCGTATCCGCGGGCAAAATCTCCTTCTGTGCGCTCCACCTTAATCACCCTCGCCCCGGCATCGGCCAGCATCAAACCGCAATACGGGGCAGCAACCGCCTGCTCCATTGATACCACCAGCAATCCGGCCAGTTCCTGATCTAATCCCATATCGTAAGGTTTTCCTGATTCATATAGAAAAATAAAGGGCCTGCAACCATATTACATTGAACTGTATCACTCCAATCAGGCCCGGATGTTTTATCTACGGCCCGACCCAGGATAATGGGTTTTCTTTTGACCTATTGGTTTTTCTGCTGGATTTTTCATTACCGTTATATTTTGCAGATTAGTTAAATCCAGAACTTGTCCCGCACGATCGCGCTGCGATCCCCGTCGGGAACCTTGGCGGTCAGCACAGTTCCCCCGCCCCAATGTTCCCGTTTAACCATCGCGATAGTCACGTTTGTATCAAAGTCTGGCGACCAGGTGGAAGAAGAGATACACCCAGCGATATTGCCTGTGGAATCGTGCAAAGGCCATGGGTGATTGATCGCAGGCACCGCTGGCCCAGCAAGCGCGAGTGCTCGAATCTGCTTTGCTGGCTCTTGCAGATCTAACAAAGCTTTACGACCCAGAAAACCGGTGGCGCTGTCGAGATGACAGTATTTGCCCAGGCCTGCTTCAAAGGGCGTGTGATCCATGGTGATATCACTGCCAAAAGAGAGCAGGCCCGCCTCGATCCGCTCGATCAGATTGGGGCAACCCGCCCGGACATCAAGATCTTTACCAGCTTCAAATAATGCATCCCAAACGGCTTCTCCGTATCCGCTACCATCCAGGTACAACTCAAACCCGCCTTGGTGAGACCATCCGGAGCGGGCAATGATCATATCCTGACCCTGAAAATTGATGGTCTTGTGGCGAAAGAATCTGGTACGGATGATCTCTTCCCCAAATACACGGCAGACCAATTCATCGGCTTTTGGGCCCTGAATCGCGAGCGGTGAGACATCCGGCTCAAAGACCTCGACATCGAGGCCAGACCCTGCCGCAAGGCCCTTGCAGTAAAGCAACATGTCCGAATCCGCCAACGACAGCCAGTAACGATCCTGGCCCAGACGTACGGCAACAGGGTCGTTCATCATTTTACCGGCACTGTCGACCATAGGTACGTAGTAACATTGATCGTCCTGCATCCGCGACATATCACGTGGCGTCGTCATCTGTACCAGCCGTAACGCGTCTGGACCTTTGATCTCAACCTGGCGCTCACAGGAGACATCCCAAACCTGGACCGCAGTCTTAAGGTGTCGATAATCTTCCTCGGGCGTCTCGTAATAAGACGCCAGCCGCATATGGTTATAGATCGTGTATGCCTTCGCTCCAGCACTATCTACACGATTGGAAAATGGCGTTCTACGAAGGCGAATCGATGGTGTCAGATAAAGCATAGACATAATCTAAGATCTCAGGGGAAAATTGAGCGGCGCAACCATACTGTCGAGTCGGTCCAGACGCCAGTGTGGGTCAAATGATAACTCGCGTGGTTTTCAATGTCCGCGAAAGTGTTATATCTTTCAATATCCCATACACTTTTGAGCGTTATGCTTGGGTGATCCCACCCCTTAGCATCGTTTCAGCCTAAAAGGAGTGGGCAGATGCCAACTAAATTCCTAAGCCCGGCACAAATCGAACACTTCTCTCGGCACGGCTTTTTACCACCGGTTCGCATTCTGGACGAATCCGAGGCGCAGGCCCTGCGCGCCCAAGTTGAACAGTTCGAGACAAACTATCCGAAACTCAAAGGACAGTTGGACTTCAAGGCGAATCTCATACTCCCGTGTATAGACCGGCTTTCCCGCGATTCCCGATTGCTGGATCTGATAGAGGATCTTCTCGGTCCTGATCTTTTACACTGGAATTCCACATTCCGGATTAAAGAGCCCAAAACCCGTCAACACGCGGCGTGGCATCAGGATACTGCGTACATCAAACTCAAACCCTTTCTTTCCATCTGCTGGCTCGCGCTAAGCTCTGCCAATAGCAAAAGCGGCTGCCTTAGAGTGATTCCGGGCTCTCACCTGGGGCCGTTACTCGGTCACAGCGAGGGCAATGATCCTGACAGTATTCTGTCGCGGGCACAGTACATAACCGAGGTGTTTGACCAATCAGGCGCTGTCGATATCGAGCTCGCCCCGGGCGAGGCTACCGTAATCAATCATGCGATCATTCACGCTTCGAACCCAAACCAGTCAGATGATCGGAGAATCGGACTACTGATGGATTACCTGCCCACGAGCGCCGTCAAGGAAGGGCCCCGGGATACTGCCATACTGGTTCGTGGAGAGGATCACTTTGGGCATTTTGCACTTGAGACTGGCCCAGTCTCGGATGACCCGCTAAAAAATGTTGAACACCAGCGTCGCTCACTCGAGGTCATTACCGAAACCATGTACGAGCACTCGCAGCACAAACCCAAAGGGCTGTCCTAAACAGCAAACACTGCACTTTCTTTAGGATCTTACATGCTAAATCCTTATCAAAAATTGGCAACACGTCTAGATGATGGCGAGTTGATTCTGATTGATGGCGCGACAGGCACCGAGATTGAACGTCGCGGGGTACCCCAGCTCGAAAATGCCTGGAACGGCGGCGGCGCCTTGAGTCACCCGGACGTTGTGCGCGAAGTGCACCGCGACTATATCGGTGCCGGAGCGCAGATCATTATCAGCAATACGTTCGCCGCATCCCGTCACGCCCTGGATGACGCCGGTGTGGCGGAACACTTCGATGCCCTGAATAGGCGCGGCGTCGAGTTAGCCGTTGAGGCGAGGGAGCGCTCAGCAAACCCAGATGTCGTCGTTGCCGGAGGCATCTCTTACTGGAGCTGGACTGGCGACAAGCCTGGACTCAATACACTGAATGAAAGTATTACAGAACAGGCGAAGATAATGAAAGAAGCCGGAGCTGATCTGCTCATGCTCGAGATGATGGTCGACATCGATCGGATGTGTGTCACTCTTGATGGGGCGATGACCACTGGCCTGCCAGTCTGGGTCGGGATCACCTGCACGATCGACAATCAAGGAATAGTTTGCCTGAGAAATGGAGAGCCCCTGCCGCAGGCGTTGGATGCGCTGAAAAACTATGAGATACCACTGATCAGCATCATGCACACAGAAGTCGATCTGATCAGTGACTGCTTGAGCGCATTAAAGAACGACTGGGATGGATGGACCGGGGTATATGCCCATAACCAGGGTGACAAAAGCCGAAAACGCAGCAAACACGAGTGGGTTTTCGATGGTGTGATATCACCCAACGCCTACCGAGATGTGGCAAAGCAGTGGCGCGCGCAAGACATCAATATGCTCGGATGCTGCTGTGGCCTCGGTGTAGAACATATCAAGGTGCTCAACCAATATCTGACCGCCTGACACCAGAATCACCTCGTAGTCACCGCGCTCTCCCGACCAGGAGGTCGCAATCCAATGGTGACTCGCTTGATCAGCCGGTCTCAGCGGTAAGGCCGGCCGCTTCAACCCCACCCAGGGCCGCTGCCTCGTCGTTATCTGAAGTATCTCCCGAGGTGCCGACGGCGCCCAGCAACTCCCCCGATCCATCGCGCAAAAGCACGCCGCCGGGTACCGGCACCATATCGCCCCCGGCAAGACCATTCATGGCCTGGATAAAATAAGCCTGCTGTTCTGCCCTATTCATCAATGCGCGTGTTCCCATGCCAAGTTGAATCGCGGCATTCGCTTTGCCGTGGGCAATTCTGGCCCGCATCGCGCTAACACCATCCTCGGATGCAGCCGCGACAAGCGAACCCCGATCATCGAGCACAACCACGCTGACGGGCTTTAATTCCAGATCACGGGCTTTCGCTATAGCGCCGTCGACAACTGCTCTGGCGTGTTCCAATGTAATCGACATACTTTGTCTCCTGCAAAAATAAAAAGAAACTCTTTGAGTCCTGGTGTTTTATCGCGATGCCGCCAAAAGTGCTTTGGGCAACGCTCGGGCAAAAAGTTTGAGATCTTGCGGGTGTCCTACAGAAACCCGAATACATCGATTAAGAGGTGCGATTCCGGGCATGCGGACAAAAACACCCTGTCCGATCAGATCATTCAGTACTCTCACTGCAAAATCCCCATCGTGACCGCAATCAATCGCAACAAAGTTAGCGGCCGATGGCAAAGCGTTGAGGCCGTTCACAGACGCTATCTCGCAAAGTTGCTCCCGCGCGTGCGCCACCTTGTTAATCACTTGATTCAAATAATCCTGGTCGGCCAGTGCCGCAAGGCATGCGGCTTGTGCAACACAACCCACACCGAAATGATTGCGGATTTTATTGAATTCATTGATCAGCGCGGCTTCACCAATCACATAGCCGACACGAATGCCTGCCAGACCATAGGCTTTGGAAAAAGTACGAAAACGCAACACCCGAGAATCAGACGTGTTTATTACCGGTAACGTACCTTGGGGAGCAAATTCGCCATAAGCCTCATCCAGCACCAGCAGCGATTTTTCTGGCACCCTTTCGATCATAGACTCGATATCACCGGCATTCCACCACGAACCCATGGGATTATCCGGGTTGGCGATATAAATCAATTTGGGTTGGTGAGCCACGGCTGCGTCAATCAGTGCATCGATATCCTCGCAGTCGTCACGGTAAGGAACCGTCACCAGTTCTCCACCGTACCCTGTGACATGAAAATTAAAGGTCGGGTACGCTCCTGCCGATGTCACTACCTTATCGCCTGGGCTGACAAATAACCGCGCCAGGTAACCAAAAAGGCCGTCGATACCCTCCCCCACCATGATGTGGGCAGGGTCAACGCCATGATGGGCTGCAATTGCGTGGCGAAGATCAAAAAACTCGGGATCGCCGTATTTCCAGGCCTGTGCGCCAGCATCAGCGATCGCCTTTATTACCCGTGGGGAAGGCCCAAAGACGTTCTCGTTAGCTCCGATACGCGCAGCGAACGATTTGCCGAAGGTACGCTCCTGCGTCTCAGGCCCAACAAACGGAACCGTTGCAGGCAATCCCTTTGCGAGAAAAGTGACTTCGTACTCAGTCATCGTTGGATTGTGTCATAGCGGTGAAAAAAAGCACAACCTGGCTCGCGTCCATCCATTGTTTCTCGATTACTGATCCCCAAAAAGGGGACTAAACAAAAAACTGCCCACTCATGGCCTTAGTCGCAACTCCGCCGACCCAAAGGTCGGTCGGGGTTTTGCCGTCCAGCGCCATTCTTGTAGTCACTACGCTGGGCCTGTCTATCTCATAACCTTGTTCGCTGGTGACAGTGTGGGATTCTCCATCAGAGCATTCCAGAAGATCATGGCGCACAAGATAGCAGGACAAAGCTCTGTTGGTGGTTCCGGCCGCCGGCACCTCCGGGGTGCCCACCCGAGGGGCAAATTCGCGACAATGCACGGTGCTGTCAGGATGTACCGTCTGTCGGGAAAAAAGTACAACTGTATCAATATGATGCTGCGTACAGAACTCATGTATCCGTTCAAAATCAGGTGTGACTGCCCTGATATCGTCCAGAGTCTTTAGCGGAACCACCAGGTGCGAAAAATCCGATACGGTGTATTCAACTGGAAGCGAAGAGTCCCTGGCTTGTGAACTGACCCCAAAGAACACTTTGAATTGATCAGGCGTCAGCGAGGCCGGCTCAAATACGGCGGGGGCTAACTTAAGCATCACCTCGATACGACTATTCGATAAATGAGTGACTTGGACCACTGCCGAACTTGCAGACGTATGCAGATGAACCTTTTTTGTTTGCCCAAGCGGCACTTCAAGGTGACCACGCTCAACCAGACCCGTCATCAGTCCCAGGGTGCCGTGTCCACACATCGGGTACTCCTTTGCAGTTGAAAAAAAGCGTGTGTGAACATCATCTTTCTCAACACGGATGACGAAACAGGTTGCTGGTGCGCCGACCTCCCGGGCTATTTGTTGCATTTGCTCCGTTGAAAGCTCTGCCCCATCGTAAATGATTCCAGCCGGACTGCCACCAAATGCCTTTTCCGTGAACGCATTGAAGAGGTCAAACTGATAAGAATTCACAGCCAAACCCTAAAGTTCAGATTCGGTCATGCCAGGGGCTGGCTACTTCCAACTCCCGTGCCAGGCGCAGCAGTGTTTTCTCCTGACCCAGTGCGGCACCGATCTGAATGCCGATGGGGAGGCCCTCTTCGCTTTTTGCCAATGGCACCGAAGCCGCCGGTGCCCCAGTGGCATTAAAAAGCGGGGTAAACGGAATTTCATTCAACAACGCGTTCAGGTAATTTTTCCAATCATCCATCGCCATACTGATCTCGTTCAGTTTCAGCGGTGGGCGAGCCAGGGTTGGTGTCAGCAATACATCATAGCCATCAAAGAAATCGGCAAGATCTCGGGCTGCGCGTTGAATACATTCGATGGCTTGTACGTACCGCACGGCGCTACACCTGCGCCCAGCTTCGGCACACGCCAGCGTCACAGGCTCAAACAAGGACTCCGGATTTTTGGCATTATTTTCCAACAACACGGCTTGAACTACATTAGCGATATTGGCAGAAAACAATACATCGAAGGCATCACGCAGCGCCACGCCGTCTACAGGTGGCATCGCCTCTTCAACCTTGCAGCCCAATGACTGGCAAAGCAGGCCGGCATCTGTCGCGGCTTGCTTGCACTGTGAATCGATGTCTTCTCCGGCGAAGCCATCAGTACAAAGGCCCACTCTGAGTTCTGGCAGATCGCCTTCAAGGGATTCCAGAAACGTTCCACTTAGCTCTGGTGCACTATAGATGGCACTGGGTATTGGCCCATGCGTCACATCCAGCAGCATTGCCGAATCTCGCACGCTGTGGGTTAAGGCATGGGCCACACTGAATCCCGCCAAACCCTCTGCCCTGTCATGCCCAAGCGGTACCCGGGCCCGGGTTGGTTTGAGGCCAAACAAACCGCAGTTGCTTGCCGGAATCCGGATCGATCCCCCGCTGTCGGTGGCGTGGGCCGCAGGCAGCATGCCGGATGCCACGGCACAGGCCGAGCCACCGCTTGATCCTCCTGCTGAGCGGGAGCGGTCAAAAGGATTGACCGTGGGACCAAACAATTTGGGGGAGGTACAGATATTCAGCCCAAATTCCGGGGTATTGGTTTTTCCCAGAATCACAAGGCCAGCCGCCTTTAAGCGCGAGATCAACAGTCCATCTTTAGTGGGAATGGTTTTTGCAAAAGCGCGACTGCCGTTAGTCGCAGGAAGACCTGCAAGCATAGTGTTCAGATCCTTAACCAGATAGGGAACCCCGGTTAAGGGTCCGGCGGGGAGTCCTTGAGCAATGCTGTCACACGCCGTATCAAAACACCGAGAGATTATGGCATTAAGCTTTGGATTGAGGAATTCGATCCGGTTAATCGTAGTCTCAATAAGCTCGGAAGGGGTGAGCTCTTTTGTTGCGATCAGCCCGGCGAGGCCTATCGCGTCATATCGATCGTACTCTTCCCCGATCACGACAACCCCCCCATGCAACTTGGCCTTACTGGGCGAATTCCGCCTCACTAAGGTGACACTCTATGGCATGACCGCTGCTCAACATTCTTACCGGCGGGGTCTCCTGATCACAGGTATCCTTTATCGCCCGCGGACAACGATCAAAAAATGGACAGCCTTTATCCGTCAGTGTTACCACACGATCAATGCCGGCCTGCGCTTCTTGCGTTTCCATCGTTTCCTCAAGCCAGCCGACGCGCAATTCAGGAACTGAGCTGATCAGAAGACGTGTATAGGGATGATAGGGCGGAGAGAGCACGGCATCTGTGGTGCCCTTTTCCACCACACGACCCGCGTACAGTACGATGATTTCATCGGCAAAGGATGCCACTGTCGAAAGGTCATGGCTGATAAAAACAAAGGACACGCCGGTCTGCTTGCGCAACTTTTTGAGCAATTCAATGACATTCGCGCCAACGATGGAATCCAGTGCCGAGATTACCTCATCACAAAGTAGTACTTCCGGCGATGCGGCCAGTGCTCTTGCGAGGTTGATTCGCTGCTTCTGGCCACCTGAGAGTTCCTCGGGATATCGCCCAGCAAATTCCTGCGGTAGTTCGACCATCTGCAGCAGTTCGCCGATCCGCCGACGTTTTTCTTTTCCTTTAAGGCCAAGGTAGAACTCAAGCGGGCGCCCCAGGATATGATCTATTCGCTGGCGTGGGTTAAGCGCGGTATCCGCCATCTGGAAAACGAACTGTACTTTTTGCAGGTCGCTGCGACTTCGCTGCTGTAAGGCAGGCTTCAGCGGTTCGCCATCCAGTAGAACCTCGCCCTGCGCGGCGGGCAAAAGCCCGGCCATGACCCGAGCCAGGGTGGATTTTCCACATCCCGACTCACCAATCACCCCCACACTGTGGCCCCGCTCTATGGAGACATTCACATCCCGAAGCACTGTTATTGCCGGCTTTCCGCCTTTGACTTTACCGTATCCGGCAACAAGGTCTTTTACTTCGAGCGCAGGCGCCTCTCGGCGATGCTTCCCACTGGTTTCGTCGCCCTGACCTGCGGCGGGTGGCGGCCGAACAGCATGCATCAAACGACGAGTGTAATCGTGCCCCGGATGGCTCACAACCTGTTCTGCGCTGCCATACTCCTGCGTTTCGCCCGCGTATAACACCACAATATGGTCCGCAATCTGGGCGACCACCGAAAGATCATGCGTCACATAAATGGCGGCAGAGCCTTCCTGTTTAATCACTGATTTAAAGGCTTTTAATACCTCGATTTGCGTCGTGACATCCAGCGCAGTGGTGGGCTCATCCAGCACCAGAAGGTCTGGCTTGCCACACAGTGCCGTTGCCGCCATCAGACGTTGCAGTTGCCCTCCGGATACCTGATGGGGATAACGCTTACCCAATAGATCAGGATCTGGTAGTTCCAGAGCCCGATAGAGAAACTCAGCTCGCTCGTCGGCCTGCTTCTGAGTGAGAATGCCATGCAACACACAAGTTTCAGTGACCTGCTCACCAATCGTCAGAGCCGGGTTGAATGTTGCTGCAGCGCTTTGCGCCAGATAAGCAACCCGCTGACCCCGCAGGCCTCGCAATTGATCCGCACCCATGGTGATGACGTCTTCACCTTCAAGGCGCACCTCACCGCCGACAAATTCCAGACCGGGCTTGGTATAACCGAGCGACGATAAGGCAATGGTTGTTTTGCCTGAACCTGACTCCCCAATCAGGGCTACCACCTCGCCACGGGCCACATTAAAGCTGACGCCCTTTACGATCGGCGTCAACTCATCATCGTCATTGCGAGCACTGATGCAAAGGTCATCGACCTCAAGCAACACACTCATGAGATCATTCTCTTAGCCAGCTTGCCGCCGGAATGTGCTGAGATATCGTCCACAATCATGTTGATGGAGATGGTCAGCGTCGCGATCGCCAGTGCGGGTATCAGCGGGGCGAACGAGCCATAAACCAACCCCGGCAGATTCTCCTTCACCATGCTGCCCCAGTCCGATGCCGGCGGTTGCACACCTAGCCCCAAGAAACTCAAGGACGAGATAAACAGGATAATCCAGACGAAACGCAGGCCAAAATCGGTTGCCAACGGCATCGCTATATTAGGCAGGATCTCCCGGGTAATAATCCACCATAAGCCTTCGCCACGTACCCGTGCTGCCTCCACGAAATCACTGACCATAACCTCCTGACCCAGTGAGCGGGCGATACGAAAAACGCTGCAGGCATAAATGATGCCGGTGATCAGTATCAACCACGGTATGGTTGGGCTATTTAGCGCTGCGATTACCACAAGCGCAAACATGATCGAGGGAATAGCCAGTAACGCATCATTCACTCGACTCAGCGCCATGTCCATAAACCGGCTTCCCACTGCCGCCGCAATACCCAGGGTAACTCCGATCAGATAGGCCAGAAGCGTCGCAATCAACGAAATACCAATTGTTGTTCTTGCGCCAAACAAAATTCGCGACAAGGTGTCACGCCCCAGATAATCACTGCCCAGCCACACAATCTTACTGGGCGGCTGAAAATCCGTATCCGGATACATCTCGTCGCTGCCCGGTACGATGAATAATTCTTCGTCGAGGATATCGGCCTCGTGATATGGGGAGATCGTGGGTCCGATAATCACGATAATGGCCCAGAAAATTACCACTCCTATGCCAATCTTCCCCGGCAGACTGAGTTTTATCTTACGCTTAGGGGGTGCATCGGGCAGTTCATCAAACTGTGTCACAGGGTTTGTATTTTGCGATGTATCAGACATATCCTGGCAACCTCTTACTTCGGGTGACGCAATCTTGGGTTAGAAAGAATCGTCGCCATGTCAGCGATGAAGATCAGCACGATATAAGTGGCGCAAAAGATCATCGCACACGCCTGCACCAGTGGCATATCGCGCAAAAGCACAGCCTCTATCATGAGTTTTGCCAACCCCGGGTAGGAAAAGATCTGCTCTACAATCACAACGCCGCCCACCAGCCAGGCAAGATTCAGAGCAATTACATTAACGATAGGACCTATCGCGTTAAACAAAGCATGGCGCAAAATGATCTTTTTACGGGGCACCCCTTTGAGAATCGCCATCTCGATATAGGGCGAACTCATCACGTTAAGCACCGTGGCCCGTGTCATCCTGATGATCTGCGAGGAGACCAAAATGACCAAGGTCAGTATCGGCATTGCCAGGGTCTTTATCAGCAGCCAGCCTGATTCATTTCCCCTGAGATAAACAATCGAGGGAAGCCAGCCCAGCGAGACCGCAAATATCAACACCAGAGTCGTCGCAACCAGAAAATCCGGAACCGAGATCAGATTAAGTGTTGTAAAGGTGATCGTACGATCCAGTTTGGTGCCTGGATGCATCGCGGCCATCAAGCCCAAAAAAAGCGCAAGTGGTATCGCAATCACCGAAACCAGGATTGTCAGACGAGCTGTGTTGTAAACCCTCGGACCCAGCATCTCGACGATCGGCGTGCCTAATCCTGCACCCAAGCCTGCCTTGGAAATCCCAAGGTCGCCCATCATGACGTTCTGCAGCCAGACGAGGTATTGCTCAACCACGGGTTTATCAAGGCCTAGTTTGGCCCGCAGGACGGCCGTATTTTCCGGCGTCGCCATCTG
>JABINT010000161.1 GCA_018698075.1 Acidiferrobacteraceae bacterium | reverse complement strand
TCGATACCGAAGCCGGCGCACTGACGCCGGTAGCCCGCCGACAACTCGGCGCCGTGTTTGTGCCTGAGGAGCGCATCGGTCAGGCGGCTGTCTCTGACCTTAACCTGGTGCAGAACAGTTTTCTCACCTCGGCCGATCGGTTGGGTTTTGTCTCCTATGGCCTGGTGAACTGGGCCGAGGTCGAGCACTATGCCGAGGAGATTCTGCAGCGTTTTGACGTTAAGGCCGCAGGCACTGCGGCACTCGCCAACAGTCTTTCCGGGGGCAACTTACAGAAATTTATCGTCGGCCGCGAGATTCTGCAGCAACCGCAACTGCTGGTGGTTTCCCAGCCTACCTGGGGGGTCGACGCCGGTGCGGCGGCAGCAATCCACGAGCAGATTCAACGCCTGGTCAGTGCCGGTGCCGGGGCACTGATCATCTCGCAGGATCTGGACGAGATTTTTGCGCTTTGTGACCGCATCGCGGTCATCTCGCAGGGAAGCCTGTCTGAACCGCAGTTGGCATCTGATATCACCACCCAGGAAGTTGGCCTGCTCATGGGCGCCAGCCGCGAGCGTACGGAATCACTTTCCCATGCTGGCGCTTGAGGCCCGGGCGACCCAGTCTGCGTCAGCCGCCTGGCTGTCGCCGCTGCTGGCCATGGCGTTAACCGGGCTGACCGGTGCCGCGATCTTTCTTGCCATGGGTAAAGCGCCAGGCATTGCGCTCTATATCTACTTTATTGAGCCGCTGACCTCCTGGTCTGGCCTGTCCGAAGTCGCAGTCAAAGCCGGGCCCTTGATCCTGATTGGTATCGGGTTGTCGGTGGGCTTTCGTGCCGGAATCTGGAATATTGGCGCCGAGGGTCAGTTTATTGCCGGAGCAGTGCTGGGCAGCGCACCCGCGGTGGTCTTCTATGACAGTACCAATCTACTGATACTGCCGACCATGCTGGTGCTGGGCGTGCTCGGCGGCATGGCCTGGGCCGCAATACCGGCATTGTTGAAAACCCGGTTTAACGCCAACGAAATCCTGGTCTCGCTGATGCTGGTGTATGTTGCCGAATTGCTGCTGGTACACCTGGTACAGGGCCCCTGGCGCAATCCCCAGGGCTGGGGCTTTCCCGGCACCCGGATGTTCCCCGATGCGGCCCTACTCCCTATGCTGTTTCCCGGCTACCGGGTACATCTGGGCACACTGATCGCGCTGTTGATACCGCTGCTGGCGTGGTTCGTGCTGACCAAGAGCCGTTTTGGTTTTAAGGTGCGGGTATTTGGCTCGGCGCCGCTGGCCGCTCGCCATGCCGGTATCAACAACCCGCGGATGATCTGGGCGACCCTGCTCATCGGTGGGGGTCTTGCAGGGCTTGCCGGCATCATGGAGGCTGCCTCGACGATCGGCCAGTTGATGCCAAAGATCTCCCCGGGTTATGGCTTTACCGCCATCATCGTGGCGTTTCTGGGTCGGCTGCATCCGGTGGGTGTGGCGCTTGCCGGAACCGCAATCGCCGTGACCTACATTGGTGGCGAAGGCGCGCAGATCTCGGCAGGCCTGCCCAAAGCCGTCACGGGCCTTTTCCAGGGCATCATTCTGTTCTACCTGCTGGCCTTCGACCTGCTGACCCGTTACCGGCTGACCCGTATTGGCAATAAGGTATCTGCCACATGAACGAACTTCTGATCGCTTCAATGATGACGATGATGACGGCAGCGACACCGCTGGTCTTTGCCGCCACTGGCGAACTGGTCTGCGAAAAATCCGGCGTGCTGAATCTGGGGGTCGAGGGCATGATGCTGATCGGCGCCGTGTTCGGCTTTGCCGCAGTGACGCTTACCGGACAGCCACTGGCAGGCCTGCTGGCAGGCAGCCTGTGCGGTCTTGTCGCCGCGCTGATTTTTGCGCTGCTGACCCTCACCTTGCTTTCAAACCAGGTTGCCACCGGCCTTGCCCTGACCATCTTTGGTACCGGGCTGTCGGCACTGGTGGGTCTGGATTACGTGGGCGAGACGATTGAGCAGATTCGCTCTATACATATCCCGGTCCTGAGCGACCTGCCGGTGATCGGCCGGTTGCTCTTTGGCCACGACCCGCTGGTGTATCTGGCCATCATCATCCTTGCGCTCAGCGGCTGGTTTTTGAAACCCACCCGCTGGGGAATGATCCTGCGTGCGGTGGGCGACTCTGAGGTTTCGGCCCATGCGATCGGCTACCCGGTCATTGCCATCCGCTACGCAGCGGTCGCCTTCGGCGGGGCGATGGCGGGCCTGGGTGGGGCTTATCTGTCGCTGGTCTACACCCCGCTGTGGGCCGAGAATATGACCGCCGGTCGGGGCTGGATTGCCCTGGCACTGGTGGTTTTTGCCAGTTGGCGGCCCTCACGAGTGCTCCTGGGCGCTATCCTATTTGGCGGCATCACCATATTGCAGTTAAACGCTCAGGCGGCAGGCCTTGGAATCCCGGGCGCTTTTATGTCGATGCTCCCTTACATTGCGACGATAGTTGTATTAGTCTTGATCTCCAGAGACGCGATCAGGATTCGGCTCAATGCGCCGGCCTGTCTGGGCAAGCCCTTTCGCGCCGAGCGATAAAAATAAATTGTGTTGTTGAAACTCACCATAGATGGAGGAAATAAGAAAATGAAGTATTTTGCCAAACTGGCCTCGGTGTTGCTGGCTGCACTTTTGAGCTTCGGTGTGGCCTACAGCGCATCGGCAGATAAGCTGAAAGTTGGGTTTATCTATATTGGCCCACCAGGGGACCATGGCTGGACCTATGCCCATGATCAAGCCCGCCTGATGATCGACAATATGCTCGGTGATCATGTGGAAACAACTTACGTTGAAGGCGTGCCAGAAGGACCGGATGCCGAGCGTGCCATCGCCAAGCTGGCTGAAACCGGACACAAGCTGATCTTTACCACTTCCTTTGGCTATATGGAGCCAACACTCAAGGTCGCCAAACGCTTCCCGGACGTGAAATTTGAGCATGCGACGGGCTACAAACAAGCCGACAACGTTGCGACTTACTCAGCGCGTTTCTACGAAGGTCGCTATGTGCAAGGCCAGATTGCCGCCAAGATATCCAAGAGCGGCGTCATCGGCTACATCGCATCGTTCCCGATTCCAGAAGTCGTGCGCGGTATCAACGCATTCATGCTGGGTGCGCAGTCAATCAATCCGGACATGAAGGTAAAAGTCGTGTGGGTTTATAGCTGGTTTGATCCGCCCAAAGAAGCCGATGCAGCCAAAGTGCTGATGGATCAGGGCGCGGATATCATTACCCAGCATACCGACAGTACTGCCGCGCTTCAGGCGGCGGCAGACCGCGGAATCCATGCTTTCGGACAAGCCTCTGACATGATTCAGTTTGCCCCAGACACCCAGTTAACCGCAGTTCTTGATGACTGGGGACCGTATTACGTCAAACGAACGGTTGATGTATTGATGGGCACCTGGAGCCCAGGGGATACCTGGAACGGAATGGGCCCAGGGATGGTTGGCATGGCGCCGTTTACCAACATGCCAAGTGCCGTCGCCATGATGGCGCGTAAAACCGCAGAGTCGATCCGCACTGGTGCATTTCATCCGTTTACCGGCCCGATCTACAACCAGGCCGGCGAACTTGTGGTTGCAGCGGGTGAAGTGGCTGCCGATTTCCCAATGCTGGCGACTATGAATTTCTACGTTCAGGGTGTTGACGATAAGTTGCCCGAATAGCAGGACTGCCATTGTTGTTTAAACGACAACCCGCTCCTACGGGAGCGGGTTTTTTATTCTGGAATGAACCTTTGGCATAGTTATTATGTCTAGGCTGTGGATTCAAGATCCGCTGGCGATTTTTGCCCAGGACGCCACGCGTGGAGTGGTTATCGAAGGCCACCGGATTGCAGAACTAATTGCAACCGGACAAAAACCGTTACAGCCGGTCGATGCGATCTTCGATGCATCTAACCACGTCGTTCTGCCGGGCCTGATCAATACCCACCATCACTTCTACCAGACTCTGACACGAGCGCTTGCGCCAGCGCTTGGCAAAGAGCTTTTCGACTGGCTCAAAGCCCTCTACCCGGTGTGGGCAGGGCTCGACCCCGAGCTGCTGGCTGTTGCAACAGAACTGGCGCTGGCCGAGTTACTGCTCTCGGGCTGCACCACAACGTCGGATCACCATTATCTTTACCCCCCCGGTCTGGAACAGGCGCTGGATATACAAGTTGGGGTTGCCTCGCACATCGGCATGCGCGTGACACTGACCCGTGGCTCGATGGATCTGTCACAAAAAGACGGCGGGCTGCCACCAGACTCAGTGGTGCAAGATGTCCAAACCATCCTCGCCGACTGCGAGCGCGTCGTGAATGCCTACCATCAAAGCGACCCCGGGGCCATGGTGCAGGTAGCGCTCGCGCCTTGCTCGCCGTTTTCTGTCAGTGATCCTCTGATGCGCGAGAGCGCTGCCCTGGCATCCAAACTCCAGGTGCGCCTGCACACGCATTTGGGCGAGACGCGTGACGAAAACGACTACTGCCTTGCGCGCCTTGGCATGCGCCCCCTGGATTATCTTGAAGAATGCGGCTGGCTGGGAAGCCACACCTGGCTGGCACACGGCATCCACTTTACCGATGACGAGATCAGGCGCCTGGGCCAGGCCGGCACCGCCATCACCCATTGCCCGCATTCCAACATGACACTGGCCTCGGGTTTGTGCCCGGCCTGCGCACTGGAGAGCGCCGGCAGCCCGGTCGGTCTTGGCGTTGATGGCTCGGCATCTAACGATGCATCCAACGCCATTGAGGAAGTTCGCGCTGCACTTATGCTGCAACGCCTGCGTGAGGGAGCAGGCGCCTTTGATCACATCGATGCGCTACGCCTTGCAACCCAAGGCAGTGCAAGGTGCCTGGGCCGTGATGATATCGGCACTCTGGAAGCGGGCAAACAGGCTGATCTTGCGCTATTTAAACTGGATGAGCTTCGCCACAGCGGTTATCACGATCCGCTGGCAGCACTGGTGCTGTGTGGTGCCAGCCGTGCCGACCGGGTCATGATCGGCGGTGAGTGGAAAGTGATCGACGCACGGGCATCCCATATTGATGAGGCTGACCTCATCCACCGGCACAGCAATGCTGCCCAGGTGCTGCGTACCCGAGCCGGGTTGTCTACCTGATATCCTTTGGGCCAAACAGTTATTTGTACTGCGGGTGAGAATGCTCTATGGCGCCTTCGGCAGAAACATGAGATTTAGTCGCTCACCGACCTGAACCTGCGTTATCTCCGCGCATGGTGGGATTTTCGGCGCCGGTAGCATATCGTGCTCCCGCAAAATTGATCGAAAACAAAAATCCGCCAAGAAATGGTGTTGCTACATCGGCAACTCCCACCAAACGCCCATGATCAACGCGCAACGAGCCCCATGTCATGTCGGCAGTAAGATCAACATAACCTTCCAACGAGCCATCGGACATATTCAATGCCTTCAACACGCCGGCGCTACTGTCTGGCTCCTGCCCGATAACTACATAGCCGCTGTCCAGAAGGACTCCTGTCGTGTATACATCACCGCGTGTTTCTACCTCCCAGAGCACGCGTGATGATGCCATATCCGGACAGCTACCATCTATCTTATAGAACACGCTGTCTGCATCGTCTTTGGTTCCAATATAAATATCGCCACTGGCGTCCACCAGTGGAGACGCCCGCAGATCCCCCGAGATACCTGGTATTTCGCAACCGCCCTCCCAGGCAAACGAACAGGCGTTGCCCCACTTGTCGAAGCAGTAAAGCGTCTGGCGCAGGGCCGTGTAGATTCTTGTACGATCCCGGTTGAACTGGGGGCTGGATAAACCGTCATAGTGGCTGGCGGTCGTGGGCGTATAACTCCAGCGCTCCGACCCAGACCAGGCATCGATTGCATAAATGCGGTTAGGCGTTGCCGCAGAAGATTCGCTTCCGCCGCCATCAGAGTTGACAAATACCGTCTTATCATCGACCAACGGGCTGTTGTAAAACTCCTGAGTGCCTGCGGTCGGTGAGAACTCCCACAACATCGTGCCATTGGCGCGATATGCTCGCACAGATCGGCCGCCCACAATGATCACATCAAATTCTGAGATTGCTGGTGTTATCTGACCAAGGTGATAAACGCCACCTTCACCGACGATCACACGCTCCCAAATCACCCTTGGCGTGCTGGCAGTTGGGTTTGAAAGTTTCACCAGTTTTAGGTGTGATCCTGAATGATCGCCACTGGGCTCAATACCAGATACGATTTCTTGAGCACGACCAGTTTCAGCCATAAAATAGATCGCGCCGCGCGAATCCAGCACAGCACTGCCTCGCACCTCACGGGTACCCAGGTCATAGCGCCAGACTTCGCTCATAGTCTTGAGATCAATCTTTGCCAGAAAATTATCACTGGCCACAGTGTGATTGGAGCCGCCTGCGGTCCCAACGTAGGCATAGCGTCCCACTATGGTTGGTGTTGAATAGTAGTAGTTCGCGCTTCCATGCGAATAAATTTTTATTCCGTCACAGCCAGCGACCCCGGTGATGGGGTTACGGATACCGTAGACGTCATAACGACGTCCACCTTTGCTGAATCTGCCGCTGATCAAATTGCCAGCAAACTCCAGATCGAAGGTGGTTCCGGCACTCGTCATTCTTAATGCCAGGCCGGTGCTGTCTCGATGCGCACGAAACGTTGACCAACTCCCGCGGTCGACTTCCATCCGGCCCCGTACGAGTCCCACGCTCTCGCTCAGTATTTCTAATGAACGGTTCTCATTTCCAATCTTCAGGCAATAGCTACCGATCAAGGGGGTGCCGGCTGCGGTGCAGGCACCGGCGCTGCCGAAAAATGCCGCCTCTGCCCCTGTGGGAAGACTTCCAGAGACGCCATCAGCTATATACCCTGTAACCGAAACTCCAGATTCCACATAGATATCGAATGCGAGATAACCCACAACTGGATCTTCATCTATAAATACTTCGGCAATTCCGTTACCTCTGCCATCAGGATGCCAGTCTCCCGTAAACTCCCAGCCCTTGGCCATTCCAGCGACGACGCTCACGATGGCTGTAGCGGAAGCATCATCCGTCACAACTTCAAATGACATCTCCCCAAAATCTCCGGGGAAAGCCATCACGTCAGTACAGTACTTAACGGCGAAAGCGTTCAAAGGGAACACCAGCCCCATTAATAACAGTACACGAGCAACTTTGGCGAATAAGCGTAAGGTAGATCCCATGACTCCTTCCTTTTTGATCAGCAACTCAGGCTGATAAATCGTTAACCAACTCATGAGTCACGATAATCAACCAGTCGCGTCCTTGCTGTGATGGCCGTCACCTGGAATCAGAATTAACCCTCTACGCCCTTACTGGGCATACTGGCTCAAAGGAGAGACGGGGCAGATACCCCCCCGTTGAAGGGAGTTCAGTTCAGCAGCTGATCCAGGATACCGGCTGCTTTGGTAGGGCCATCCTCAGAACTCATATGCGCCGAAGTGGCCTGAAGTCGCTCATGTATCTCCTGGTTGGTCAGAAACACTGCTTTGGGACCGAGCTTCTCGTAAGCCTGTGCGATACCGGCCGAATTGAGTGCTGGCCTGAAGGCAGTGTCTGTTTCCATCGATTTTCAAAAAACTGATAAAGTCCTTTGCGATTGCAGCGATTTTTCTGAAAACGCAATCGGTTTAGGATTCAGGCCTTGCTGGTAATAACCCAGACTGCTGATTTAACGAGAGGAGAAACCGCATCGTGACCATACCCTGGCTCGACTGGGCCAGTCTGATGATCCGCTGGCTGCATCTGGTAGCCGGCATCGCCTGGATTGGCACGTCTTTTTACTTTATATGGTTGGATCAGAGTCTGCGTGCCCGCGAGGGCCTTGCCAAAGGGGTGGCGGGCGAATCGTGGAGCGTGCACGGCGGGGGTTTTTACCACGTACAAAAATACGCCGTCGCACCCAAGGTAATGCCCACTGAG
>JABINT010000082.1 GCA_018698075.1 Acidiferrobacteraceae bacterium | reverse complement strand
TGGCCGGCGAACCGGTCGTATCCAGCGAAGTTCTCGTCACCACCATCTCCTGACAAGGCAACCTTGACGTTGCGCCGGGCGAGTTGTGCAACCAGGTATACGCCAACGCCGAAGGGGTCGGAAGGTTCATCCATATGGTGAATCATCGTAGGAATCTTGTGAATCATGTTTGATTCCACCACCTCTTCATGCGCTTCCATACCATAGCGCTGCGCGACCATTCGCGCGTAGGGGAGTTCATTGAAGGACTGCTCCTTCACACCGATGGAAAAAACTGGTACTGGCTGCTCCTGCACGCTGGCCATCATTGCGGAGACGATGCCAGAGTCAATGCCACCCGAAAGAAAGGCGCCCACTGGTACATCACTCAGCATGTGGGATTTCACGGTCTCGAGCAAAGTATGATGGAGACCTTCCTCGATCTCTTTTTCCGAGCCGCTGTGTTTGGCCAGGAAGTCGATATCCCAATAGCGATCAATCCGGGTTGATCCGTTTTCGAAAACCAGGCGACTGGCCGCGGGGAGTTTCTGAATGTTTTTGAAAAAGGTAAACTGGTCTGGCATGAATCGCAGCGACATGTAGTGCCACATGCCCTCGAGTTCCATCTCGGGCTGTACCAGGTTCGATGCGAGCAGTGCCTTGACTTCGGAGGCAAAGAAAATGGTACCCGGCCCAGTTGTGAAAAACAGCGGTTTCTGGCCCATATGGTCACGGGCCAGCAGCAGTCTTTGCCGGATCCGATCCCACAGCGCAAAGGCGAACATACCCTGCAGGTGCTTGACGCAATCGTCGCCATGTTCTTCGTAAAGATGCAGTATGACTTCGACATCAGTGCGGGTGCGAAACCGATGGCCCTTCTCAACCAGTGCTTTGTGCAATGCAGGGCTGTTATAAATCTCCCCGTTGCACACCAGCGCCAGGGTGTCGTCCTCGTTACTGATGGGTTGGTGGCCGGTTTGAAGATCGATAATGCTGAGCCGGGTCTGGCCCAGAGCAATTTTCCCGTTGTGGTAGTGACCCTGATCATCCGGCCCGCGGTGATGCAGCGCCCGCGTCATCCGCTCAATGGCGGCTCGATGCTCCGGGTCAGGACTCAGTATTCCGGCAATGCCGCACATCTAAAAATTAACCAGGGAGGTGGAAGATCGGTTTGTGGCATCACGACGTTTGGGGCTATTGTGTGATGGTTGTCCGGGATTCCATTGGCTGTAGCATCGCCGGATTTGCGAACCTCTGGCTTGATTCTTAAGCGCGTCATTTTGGTTGGCCTTGCCGGAACTCACAGGTAGCCTTCTTCTTGGCCCCACTGGGCCGTGGCTCGTAGGCCTTCATCGAGGCCAACACGTGGGTCGTAATCAATTTCCTGTTGCGCCCGGGAGATATCAAAGGCCCGGTTTTGCCGGTACCAGTCGACCCGGCGCGGGAAGATGGGTGGCGCGATCTTGAAAGGCTTGCAGGCTTTTTCAAAAAAGTGTCCAGCAAGCCACAGTGGCCAGAAAGGGAAATACGGGGTTTTTACTTTCCGATCCATAGCGCCAGCTACCCGCTGCACCAAGTTTTCGATGGTGACGTACTCGCGATCGGCTATCAGGTAGGTACGACCGTCCCCAACACCGTCTTGTGTCACGTTCATTAGTGCATCAACAAAGTTGTCGATGTAGAGCGGGTGATAAAAGGCTTGGCCGTTGCCGAAGATCGGAAAACTGCCCCTGGAAACCCGCCGAAAGATCATCCCAAAACGCTCGGGGTCACCCGGCCCATAAATAGCAGCAGGGCGGACAATCACGGTTCTTAGACCCTGTTGCCCATATTGTTGTACCAGGGGTTCTGCCTCGTACTTGGTCTGCTGATAGTAGTCGGCCGCAGCGATAGGCGCATCTTCATTTGCCGGTGGATTCTTGACGTTACCGTGTACCCCACAAGTGCTGCAGTAGATGAAGCGTCTGACCCCGGCGTCTTTGGCTGCATCGAGCACTATGCGGGTGCCGCCGACGTTGACTTCGTGGTAGTAATTGGCAGGCACATCCAGTTCTCTGAATGCAGCCGCCAGGTGATGGATAACCTCAACCCCCTGCACGGCTTCACGGACAATTTTGGCATCGGTAACACTGCCGATAATCACTTTCACGCCCCACTGGCGTATTTCATCGGTCTTGACACCTTCTTTGTAGTCAAGGGCGACCGGCTCATGCCCGGCATCGTGCAGTCGTTTGACCAGCGCTTTGCCGGTAAACCCGGTCCCGCCTGTTACCAGAACTCGCATTGTTGAATCTCCATCAGCCCCCGCGGGCATCCTGTTGGCCGAGGGTTAAGCCCAGCGCCTGATAAATACCGGCAATAGTCTCCCCGCCGTCCTCCAGTGAGTAGGCTCGCGCCTGATCACGGTTTGCCCGGCCGGCTGTGCGGCAAAGTGCCCGATCATCAGCCAGCATTTCAATTCGTCGGGCAAGATCGGCTGGTGTGTTGCCTGTGGCCAGGGCATCAGCGCCAGCGAAAGACAGATTGTGCTCTGTCGGGAACGCTGCCAGCGCAAGGCCGGCAGCCATGTAATGTAGCAGTTTGCCGCTGCCCTCACCCGAGACCGAGTGCTTCGGTTCAATACCGGCGTTCCCCAGTAGCAGGTAACCGGGAAGAGATTCAAATGCGATGCGCCCCGTCAGAGCAACCTGAGTAGAGATTTGATGCTCCGCGACAAATGCCTCCATTTCAGCCGTGGGATAACCCAACAGAAGAAAACAGATGTCGTGCCGACGACCCGTCACCGTCAGTATCAACTTCTTAAGTACATCAAGACCTTTGATCGGCAGCAAGGAGCCGCTGTAGATGGCGACAAAGGCATCTTTTGGAAAAGGTGAAACCGATAGCGACACCCGCGCAGGATCGTAGGCGCTGAGGTCTACTCGATCGTCCAGTCGGGTGATCCGGCCTGGCTTGGTTCCGTAGTCTATTCGGAAAATTTGCTCGCTGTTACCCGAGGAGCAGAAAATGTGCGCTGGCAGCTTTAGCAGGCATGCCTCAAGTGCGCGAAAGCAAAAGCGTAGCAGGCCTGGTGCAATTGACCTTCGCGAGAAGAAACCGTGATCATCCAGTTCGCCGACCAGCCCACCTTGTAGATCGGCAACCAGCACCAGGCGCTTCCATGGCAGAAGTATTCTCACCAGCCAGCCGATCAGTAATCCTTCATGCAGGTGGGCGTGTATGAGGTCTGGTTTTTCTTTCAAGGCCGTACGCAGGCACAGGATCAGCAGCATCAAGTCAGCCCGCAGCTTGCCTTTCTGCGGGCCGGCCTCAGTGTTTTCATAGCCAGGTACCGCAGAGATCCGATGCGTGCCCACTCCGCTGACATCACGCCCAAGCGGGTAGGTGCATAAGATATTGGTGCCCCCGCGGGTTTCTATCGCGCGCAGGATGCTGAGTATCCGTATGTGGCAGCCCCGATCTGAAAAGAACGGGGTCGGAGCGATGTGGAGTACTTTCAAGCCGGAGAGATCAGGTTCTGGCCGTCGGGATGCTTCGGCCAAGTTCAATACGCAGGGATTCTAACTCAGCGTGTCGTCTTTCTTCGCTCCAGTTGAGCACGTCGCCGGCGAGTTGGGCGCAGCGTTCCAGTACGACACCCCCGGGATTGCCCAGCAGACACAGGTCGGTACGGCGCAGGAGGATATCGGCAAGGTGCACGACAGATTCGTGCTGTGCTGCCCACACCACCTGGGCGGCGATGGTATCGCGCCCACCGGCGAGCAGTTCGGCCAGATCCGGTCGATGACGGCATAATTGCGCGATCTCATCGATTCGTGTCCCGTAACTGCTTACCAGGTGCAGACAGGTTTGTTCTGACCAAAGAGCGCTGTATTGCTGAAGGCAGTCATTGCGGAACTTGGCCAGGTCGTTGATATCGCCGCCAACCAGCCGGACTCTTTTAGTTGGGTTGTTGCCTGACCCATGTCGGCCGAGTTTTCTTTCTACCAACTGAGCTGTCATCTCGCCGAGCCGACGGCCGGTAGTGAACTTGGCGCCCAGCGCAGTAACCAGTCCGCCTAGATTGTCAGTAATGCTGTGATCTACCAGTTGGTATTCACCGGTGCCTTGATAAACCCCGCGCTGGATAGCTGGATTCTGCAACGGGTAATAGCCGGCGAAAGATTGGCGTACATCGGTGCGGCTCAAATTTGCCTTTGGCAGGGACGCGTTAACGGTTTCAATGAGCTGGTCGATTTCGCTATTGGTCGGAACCAGTTCCCCTGAGGGTTCATTGGCTTCAATGTAGCTCGTGCCGATGAGAGAGTGGCCCCGCCAGGGAATGACGAAAATATGTCGATTCCCACGTGTGGCCACACCGTCAGCACGAAAGGTGGATGGCAAGGCGACTGCAAAGTTACCCAGTAGTGGCCGGGTGATGATGTGAGCCCCGCGAGCAAAGCCGGTGTTCAGTCGGCCCAATGATGCTGGCCGGTTCAGGCTGTCACACCAAGGGCCGGCGGCGTTGACTACGGCGCGAGAGCGAATTTCAAATGACTTGTCGCTAACCCTGTCACGGACTTTGACACCAACCACTTTGCGATCACCAATGCAGTAATTCTCCATCGCGATGTAATTGAACGTGGCGGCACCGGAGGCGCGGGCGGTATCAATCACACCCAGTGTCATTCGTTCGGAGCTATTCATCTGCGCCTCGTACAGTACCCGCCCACCCGTAATGTTTTCGCCATCCAGTGCCCCACCCGCTATGGTTTGCGCACGACTGAGAGCCTGGTCCCTGGGTATTTGAGTGGTAGGATCGGTCAACCCAGTCTGGGTGCCCAGAGTCAATAGCCGGTACGCGAGCATGCCGCTGTATAGAAAACCGCGGCTTTGGCGCAGACCGTGGTATGTGGGCACGATGAACGGTACGTGTTCAACCATGTGTGGTGCACAACGTATCAGAAAGGCCCTTTCGCGAGATGATTCGCGCACTTTCGCAAGCTCCAACTGTTGCAGGTAGCGTATACCGCCGTGCAGCAGCCTGGATGAGCGCATAGATGTGGCACTGCCAAAATCGTTTTTTTCGATCAGCACGGTAGACATGCCTCGCAGAGTGCAGTCCAGTGCAGTCCAAGCCCCGGTAATTCCACCGCCGACCACCAAAACATCAAAAATCTGGTCAGTCAGTGATTGAGCGCCGCGCCCATGTTTAGTCATGGCGTGCCACCTGACAGTTATTGGTCCAGTAACACCTCACTGGATCTTGAAGGGTTGGCGGCTGATCGACAGTGGCGCAACTGCAAGTGACCTGATAACAATGTCTCTGTCGACTTCATTGGTCGGGTCGATCCGAATACGCTTGCAATCACCGATTCCAGCCGTCAGTGCGAGTACGTTTTCTCCTGGTTGGATTCTAGCGGTAGTTGAAGAAATACCTTCGCCCGCAACAAAATTTTCTCCACTGTCCCAGAAAAGTTGCAGCATACCCGCAGTGTCGCTGTGCATTTGTAGGAGCACCAGGTTATTTGCCTGGAAAAAGTCACACAATCTCGGTTTAAAAATAATCTGACTGTCTGCAGTCAGAGTATGTATCTCCCAGCCGTCATCAGTAACCTGAAGTTCAAGATTTCGGGTATCGTCGATGAGCATATCGTTTTGAAGATTCAAAACGCGCAAGCCCCCAAGTCGCAAGGCCATTGCTGGCGGGTCATAAAAAGGCACTACGAAGCGAGCCAGCGCATCGGCGTGTACCAGGATGATTACGCTAACCATTAGAATCGGCGTGAGTGAGATACGAGTTCCACCCAGTGTGGCTCCAAAAGTCAGTAGCGGCATATGCTGGCGCAGCCAACGCCAACGCCCGACCTTTTCGGTAGCGGAGAAAAAAAGTAACAAACTACAAGACAACACGGGTAATAGATACTTACCCTGGATCTGCGCTTCCTGATTAAGGTTGTATCTCGCATACATGAAAAATTGAAATACAACGGCACCGAGCAGAAGCGTTTCAAACAGACTCTCTCGAGCTTGGTGCGAGGCGCCGCCGAGAAATCGTGTCCAAAGGATCGACAGCCATCGCAGGGGCAGATAGATCGCGCCAAGAAGTAGTACCAGGCTGTAGAGCAGGTACTGGGGTAGTCCGAGCCTGAGTCTGAGCTTATCCAGATTACCAATGGTCGAAATTAAGGTTTCGTCGACAAAACCCTTGTAGTTGCCTAGCACTAAGTGGGCCAGAGATATTCCCTCGTCAGCGAATTTGCGTACTGAGTCGGGGTCTATACGGATATGACCCGCACTGGTTTGTGCGCTGATATGAAAGGCAAGGGGGTCGTTCCAGCCATAGTGAAAAACATTGAACCCGATCCACCGGATACCGCCGACTACAGCTCCGATGACAAAAAGTGCCAGGCAGGGTAGCCAGTGTTTCGATTGAGGCCGCGCGAAAGCAAGAAGAGCCAGGCCAGCGGAAGGCAAGAACAGCCAAGCCGTGAACTTGGATAGAATCACCAGGCCAATCGCAATGCCGATAGCGCCGGCAAGAACTGGCGTTAACTTTTCGTGCAGCAGTCGCACCAGGAAGTAGAGCGTGAGGGTGACCGAGAAAATCGCAGCACAGTCGTCATTCAGGTGCGAGGCAATAAAAGTAAACTGCGGCATCAAACCGGCTAGTAGCGCACCACCGATGGCAAACCAGGTGTTGTTGAAATAGCGCCGCAGGGCAGCAAAGATGAGTCCTACGGTCAACGCACACAGCAAGGCTGGCCCAACACGAAACAGCAGCCTGGTATCGATTCCTGTCCAGCCCAGGACGCGAGCTGCTATTGCAGCCGTAATGTACGATAGCGGTGGCCGCAGCGCGCGCGTTGAGCCGTAGACGGTGAAATGAAGTTGCTCTTCATCCTGCGGCAGAACAGCCAGTCGCCCCTGATCGAAAATAAAGGTTGCGCCGTCGATGTGGGCCGTGTGATCGGGCCCTGCACTATAAGGCAGCATCATTGCAGTCGCCAGGTAGTACGCCAGGAATGCGGCGAAGACAATCAGCGGGCCATTGCGGTTTGGGGTAGGGCGAATGTTGTTCAAAGCTTTTACTGTCGGTATCTTTTGTCTGGTAGAGATGAGTTCTTTCACCCACTAGCCTAACAACAAGTAGCGGGCAACGTCAGCGTGGTGGGAAATCCATTTGCCATGCTCCGACCAGGCTGGTGCGGGCTTTGCTGCCGTGTCGGTGCAAAGGCTGTTCGCGGTGCACAAGGTAGGTAATCAGCCGAGCCTGTCTGCCCAAAGGCTTGCGGTAGAAAAGTTCGAATGCGTGTTCTGTCCCGTCAGGGGCCACTTTGGTACGCCTGGTCTTAAAATCAACACCACCCAGATTGTCGTTCCAGTACGGCACGCTGATCGTGGCATCACCGCTGTAGGTACGCAGTGGTTGAGACCAGGCCACACCGAAGGCATCGTTTCGGGTGAGTAGGTCACGCCCAACCAACCCGATCCCCCAACTGTTGCTTTGGATCTCACTGAAATCTTGAACCAGGCTTGCATGAAGATCATCTGTCCATGTCAGGGCCTCGGTATATTTACCCACGACTGACCATCGCTGATCGATGTTCAGGTGTCCTCGCAACGCCCCAGAAACAGTTCGTGCCCGCGAGACGCTAAGCGCTCCGCCTGAGGCACCACCCAGCAGATTGCCGTCTTCCTCGAGCAAATCCATCCGTAAGCCTACACCCCAGCGATCTTGTTGGAAGCCGGCATGGACAGCCGAGCTGTCGCTTTTAAGGCCGTATTGTTTTTGCTCATCCGTAAAAGCAAAAGATAGCCCTCCCTGCCAGCCAGTCTGGGAGACAAATCCCAAACCCCCGTGGTAACCCAGGTCTGTGAAACCGGCGAGCGGTGCCGAGAACGCATCGGTCTGGAATGTACTGACAAGCCCAGGTGTGCCGGCCTGTCCCGCCAGAGTATTGTGAAAACCCGACAGAGACTGATTAACGCCAAAGGCATAACGGGTGCCATCGCTGTGTATCGCTGACATACTCATACGCGCGAGTTGTTCCGAGTCGATAGAGTTATCTGAATCTATCAGCCACAACGAATGTCTTGAGTCCAGGGTGTAGCTCATTGTTATTTGTAAGTCGCTACGGTGAATCAGCGTTTCGTCGACCTGCTTGGTATCCAATTCCTCGAGTACAGACTGTGCCGAGGGTCCTGGGTTGCGCACAGTGACCCGGGTTTCCAAGTCGAGTTCGAAAGCGCGACCATATTCGTCGAGTACCAGTGTTTCTTTAAGGTCGGGATTGTTGCCAAGCAGTGCGTAACCCACTCCGCCGACGACCAGCGCTGCCAGGGCAACACCAGAGCCGCCACCGGAGCTTTCGCCTGAATCATTTGAGCCTTCGTCATCGTCAGTCGAATCGTCATCATCGATAGGCGTCTCTTCATCATCATCGATAGGTGTCTCTATGTCGCCTATCGGTGATAGTGCTTTTTCGGGATTGATCTTGCCCCACCCGTAGATGTTGTCAACACCGGGAGCACCCTGGTCAGTCGCCGTGATGCGAATGATTTCGGCAACCTGTTCAGCGGTAAGGTGAGGCGAAGCCCCCATCACACGGGCAGCGAGCGCCGCCGTTTTCGCAGCAGCTATCGAAGTGCCCTTTCCGGGATAAAACGTAGAAGTGCCTGGGGCAGTCACATACCAGTCGGCCTGGCTGCCTGCTCGATTGCTGATGGGCAGCAGCTCGCCTGCTTCATCTAATCCACCGGCAACTAAACCCCGGCCGTTTAGCAGCGAAGCGAGTATGGCATCGCCGACAGGCTCGGGCCCCGCCTGGTTGCCCGCCTGCATAACGATCAGTTTGCCGGCATTGGCAGCACCAATCACCGAGGCTGTGCTGGCCGGGTTTACCGCGGAGTTCGGGCGCAAGATGATCTGGATGCCCCCGCTCGCGCCCGTCGCAGTGGTCGCATATGTGAGGCCAGCCGTGGCGGCTCCTGCATCATAAATACCATCGCCAGTTGCCGTACGAATTACGACAATGCTGGCGCCCCCAGCCTCTTCCATAAGGATATTCGCCATCGCAGTACCATGACGGTCAGTGCTGGTGTCATCAGTATCAGCATTGTTCTCGACAAAATTCCATCCACCCGCGGCGATCTGCGCATCGGCAGGAAGTGATGCAATATTGACCCCGGTATCGAGTAAGCCGATGAACACATCGGCATCAGCCGGGCTTGGCCGAAAGATGAGAGCGGTTACCACGCTCAGAAGAAGCGCTAATCCAGAAAGGCCCACACCAGGACTGGGCCGATTCGCGGCAGCGTTAGAGTAACAAGTTCCGCCGCATGTTTTCTGTTGTACTGAGCTCATTGATAGGCACGATATTATTATTATTCTTTGTGATCTGCAAAAGGCTGAAACTCGTCACTTGGGGTTAGGTTATCGTTTGAATATCATGGAAAAGCCAATCTTATAGAAAACCATGTTAGTTTTCAGCCGACAGCCGGAACCTCTACCTTGGGCCGATGGCGCGATGATTGAACTCTTCGCACGACCTCGGGTTTTGCTGCGACCGGTATCGGTGCCGGTGCGGCTGGAGCGGCAGCAG
>JABINT010000146.1 GCA_018698075.1 Acidiferrobacteraceae bacterium | reverse complement strand
GTCCATGGCGGACCAACACCATTAGGTCTGGTCTATAACCCCGCCGCCAAGAACGCGCTCGTCATCGTAAAGCACCAGTGACTGCCCGGGTGTGGGGGCACGCTGCAGGTCATCGAACACCACCTCGATACGATTCGGGGTGTTTGATTGCACAGTGCACGGCTGATCGGTCTGGCGGTAGCGGGTTTTGGCCTGGCAGCGCAATGGCCAGTTCTTTGGGGCGCCGTTAATCCAGTGCATTTCTTGCACCGCGACCGATTGCCTCATCAGCGCTGGGTGATCATGTCCCTGAATTACGGTAAGTACGTTGTGCTCCATATCTTTGCGGGCGACATACCAGGGCTCACCGGGCCCGCCGATATCCAGGCCCTGGCGCTGTCCCAGGGTATAAAACCAAAGACCCTGGTGCTCACCGACGACCTCACCTTCAAGGTTTTGGATTCTGCCAGGTGTCACCGGTAGGTAACGCGCGAGAAATTCACTAAAGCGTCTTTCTCCTATGAAACAAATACCGGTACTGTCTTTTCGCTGGGCATTTGGCAATCCAAGGGCGGTCGCTTCTTCGCGGACATCGGTTTTTTTCAACTCCCCTAAGGGAAACAAAGTCGGGGCGAGAGCGCCTTGACCTAACGCATGCAGAAAGTAGGACTGATCCTTGGAAAGGTCCTGTGCTTTATTGAGAAAGAATACACCACTGGATTCTTCGATACGTGCATAGTGCCCAGTTGCAATCCTCTCGCTGCCAAGATGCTGGGCGTAGGACAAAAATTCCTTGAATTTGATTTCCCGGTTACACAATACGTCCGGGTTAGGTGTGCGCCCGGCTCGGTATTCGCGCAAAAAAATGGCAAAGACCCGTTCCCAGTATTCATGCGAGAAATTAACGGTCCGCAGGGGTATATCCAGTGCATCACTGACTTGAGTTGCCATGGCAAGGTCTTCGCGTGCCGCGCAGTACACCTCGTCATCGTCCTCTTCCCAGTTCTTCATGAAAAGAGCCGTGACATTCCAGCCGTCCCGTTTAAGGTGTGAAGCCGCTATCCCGGAATCCACACCCCCGGATAGTCCGACCACGACAGAACCCTTGGTATTTGTCACTTTGGCTGGTAAAGCGTCCGTCTGGTAAAGCGTCCGCCGCCGCGATGGCTCAGTCTGCTCCGCTAAAAAGCACGATGCGCGCTTCTGTGAGATCTTCCCACTCGGCGCTGCGGGCAATATAAGGAAGCATGCCGTTATCTTGGAACCAGCTGTCTATGACGAAACGCTCGCCGGTGGCGACCTCCTGCAGTTGGCCAGCCCAATGCGCATCGAAGCCGCCACTGCGATAAGCGCGATCCATCACATGGTGCCAGCGCAGGTGACCCTGCGATTCAAACAGATGCATATAGGTGGTGATGTTCAGTGACTCATCAATACAGTCAAGCTGCCCGGGAAACTTAGGATTTTTTTCCAGGTTCAAGCCTTTGTCGCGATGAGTCGGGGTGTGACGGCCCATAACAACTTCCATCCAGCCAATCGCCCGGCGTAGCTGTTCACGTTCGCCAGCTGCGCTGGTAGCGCCAGGATAGAACCAGCCAATGATACTGTGCCATTCAGTCTGAGAAAGCGTTACTGTTTGACGGGTTTTACAACTAAAGTTGTAGCAGATCTCAATTTCCTGCGCGCTGGCCTCGCCAGCGAGTACCAGCGCCCAAAGGGTCAGCAGGATTTGAAAAGAGCGCCGTGTTAAGAGAAGGTAAGGTCGCATGAAACGCTAAGGACGAAGTGACTGACCGGGAAATTATAAACCAGTGCTGCCCGGAAAATTTGAGGGTACCCCTCGGGGCAAAGGGCGTCAGCCATCAATAGTGCTGTCGAGGTGGCCGGAAAAGCCCGGTGCCATCATATCGAGGAACTGGCGTGCTGGTGGCGAAAGGTATTTACGCTTTCGTAGCACTACGCCGTAACTGCGATTTGGAAAGAAACGGTCGAGCGGTATCTGGGCAACTTTTTCGTCACCTTCGAGACAGATGGCGGTGACGATGGAAATGCCCAGGCCTAACTCGACATACTTCTTGATGACTTCCCAGCCGCCGGCTTCGAGCGTAACCGAATAATCGACTTGGTGCTGAGCAAAAACCATTTCAACCAGCCGCCAGGTTGCCAGGTGGCGCGGGGGCAGAATCAGACCATGGGGGCCGATGTCTTGCAGTTTGATGCTGGCAGCACGCTTGCCCGCGAGGGGGTGATCCAGTGGCGTGATCAGCATAGTTTTGAAATCAAAAATCGCCCGGTAACTGACATCCTCGGGAACCTCGAGCATAGAACCCACAGCAAAGTCCGCCTCGTCGGCACGGAGCATCGCCATGCCATCACGACCAGTTACGTTATGCAATTTGATTCGCACTCCAGGATAGGCGTTGGCAAAACGTTTGATCGGCTCTGGTAACAGGTAAAGAATAGTGGACTCACCCGCCGCAATATTGATCTCACCGGAATTGAGGTTACCTAATTCACTGGCAAAGGAATCGGCAATACCGTCGATACCCTGTACCAGCGGTTGGGCCAGCTCGAGCAGGGCTTCTCCCTGGGATGTCAGGCGGATTCTCGGCCCACGACGCTCAAAAAGCTCCACATCGAGCTCACGCTCAAGAGCCTGAACCTGTAAAGATACTGAAGGTTGACTCAAAAATAGCTGCTCAGCGGCCCGAGAGATGCTGCCCAGGCGAGCCGAATAGCAAAAAGCACGTAGTTGCTTGAGGCGATTCTGCTTGTAGTACGGTGGTGCGCTCATGACTTCTTGGTGCTTTCAGTCAATGCGTTGACAGATTCTATAATAGCGCCAGTTAATAGTTAATATTGAAATAATTAAATTGTCAAATGCTAAGATAGAACCGAAACTTTGTGCTTGGTCAGGCCAATTAACGTTTGTGCCTGAAATCTCGGCTAAAACATGTTGATTCCGATTGTGGCAAAAGCCATAGGTTGGCAGGGGTTGAGCATCGACATCAAGAGGGTAAAGCAACAATGGTAGAGCAGAGCAAGGACACGGAATCCCTGGAAGCGGAGTGGACGGATAATCCGCGCTGGAGCGATGTCAAGCGTGACTACACGGCTGCCGATGTAGTACGTCTGCGTGGTTCAGTGCATATCGAGCACAGCCTGGCGCGTTTGGGAGCCGAAAAACTATGGCGGCGGCTCAATACTGACGATTACGTTCCAACCCTCGGCGCCCTGACCGGCGGTCAGGCAGTTCAGCAGGTCAAGGCCGGTGCCAAGGCGATTTACCTGTCAGGCTGGCAGGTTGCAGCCGATGCCAATATCGCTGATACGATGTACCCCGACCAGTCACTCTACCCGGTTAACTCGGTCCCCGCTGTCGTTCGCCGAATTAATAACTCTTTCAAACGCGCCGATGAGATTCAGGTTTCGTCTGGCAAGGGTGACGTCGATTATTTTGTACCCATCATCGCTGACGCTGAAGCCGGTTTCGGTGGCGTGCTTAATGCGTTTGAACTGATGAAAGGAATGATCGAGGCCGGTGCCGGCGGAGTGCATTTCGAGGATCAACTCGCATCAGTGAAAAAATGCGGCCATATGGGCGGCAAGGTGCTTGTGCCCACCCAGGAAGCGATCCAGAAGCTGGTGGCGGCCCGTCTGGCAGCAGATGTCTGTGGCGTGCCGACAGTGCTGTTGGCCCGCACCGATGCCAATGCGGCTGCGCTTCTCACCTCGGATGTGGATGAGCGTGATCGTGAATTCGTTACCGGTGAGCGTACCAACGAAGGGTTTTATATAACCCGCGCCGGCCTTGATCAGGCGATCGCGCGCGGCCTTGCCTACGCACCGTATGCCGACCTTATCTGGTGCGAGACCGCGGTGCCGGATCTGGACGAGGCACGCCGTTTTGCCGATGCAATCCATGAACAGTTCCCCAACCAGTTACTGGCGTATAACTGTTCACCATCGTTCAACTGGAAAAAGAACCTTGATGACGCCACGATTGCAAAGTTTCAGCGTGAACTGGGTGCCATGGGCTACAAGTACCAGTTCATCACGCTCGCCGGGATACACAACATGTGGTACCACATGTTCGACCTTACCCACGAGTACGTGCGTAACGGTATGACCGCTTACGTAGAAATGGTACAGGAGCGCGAGTTTGCCGCCTCGAAGCGAGGCTACACTTTTGCCAGCCATCAGGCCGAAGTAGGGGCTGGGTATTTCGACGACGTGACCACCGTGATTCAAGGAGGCAGGTCCTCGGTAACGGCTATGACCGGCTCGACTGAAGAGGAGCAGTTCGCAACTGGCTAAACCGACTTAGCGAGGTTCCAGGGCTCCACTTTCGCCCGTTACTGAAAAAACGAAACCGGCAACAGGGTAACCTGCTGCCGGTTTTCTGTTTTAATAGGGTTTAATGGTCGCTACCGGGCCTTGAGAAAAGGCTGCTATTGACCCTATATTAGTCACAACAGCAATAGATTTGCGGCACACTTGCCGGGTAACAATGAGCGAGCGTAAAGACATCCAGCGAACCAGCGGCACCTCAGTCGAGGAAGCGAAGCCTCGGCTAAAAAAACCGCGCCTGTTCCGTGTGCTACTGGTCAACGACGACTACACGCCCATGGAGTTTGTGGTCACCGTGCTGCAGCGAATCTTCCGTCTTGCCCAGGAGCAGGCGGTCCAAGTCATGCTAAAAGTGCACACGGAGGGATCTGGTGTCTGCGGGGTTTTCACGGCCGAGGTGGCGGAGACCCGGGTGCGCGAAGTGTTGAATTTTGCCCGCGAGAACAAACACCCACTGCAGTGCACGATGGAGTCCGAGTAAGCGCCATGCTTTCAAGCGAACTCGAATCTTCTCTTAACAGCGCGATCCAGACTGCCCGTGATGCACGCCATCAGTACATCACGGTAGAACACCTGCTGGCCGCGTTGCTGGATAATCCCCCGGCAGTCAAGGCGATACGAGCCTGCGGCGCCGAGGTAAGGGGCTTGCGCGAAAAACTCGAGAAATTTCTCGACGAGTATGTACCTGTGCTGAGCGAGGAAGAGGATATCGATCCGCAGCCGGCATTGGGTTTTCAGCGTGTGATTCAACGCGCCATCCTGCACGTGCAAAGTTCAGGCAAGCGCGAGGTTACTGGCACCAACGTACTGATCGCCATGTTTGCCGAGAAGGATTCTCATGCCGTGTATTTTCTGAGTGAAGAGGGTGTGTCGCGCTTCGATATTGTCAATTATGTTTCCCACGGCATCGCCCACACGGGCGACACGCCGCGTGAACTGCCTTCACCGCATGAGCAAGGCGATGACGATGACGAGGACAGCGATGAGGAGTACCAGAGCGCATTGGCTGTGTTTGCCGTCAACCTCAATGAGCAGGCTATTGCCGGTAAGATCGATCCGTTGATTGGTCGTTCACGTGAAATCGACCGTACCATGCAGATTCTGTGCCGGCGGCGCAAGAACAACCCGCTTTATGTAGGCGAGGCGGGTGTCGGTAAAACGGCTATTGCTGAAGGCTTGGCACGCAAGATTGTCGAGGGTCAAGTTCCCGAGGCGCTGATCGATAGCACTATCTACTCGCTGGATCTGGGCGCTTTGCTTGCGGGCACCAAATACCGCGGTGATTTTGAACAGCGCCTAAAAGCGGTCCTGGCAGATCTTGAAGAAGCCGAGGGTGCGGTATTGTTCATCGACGAGATCCATACCGTGATTGGTGCGGGCGCTGCCTCAGGTGGAGCCATGGACGCGTCCAATTTGCTAAAGCCTATGTTGGCGTCTGGTGATGTCAGGTGCATTGGATCAACAACCTATCAGGAATATCGGGGGATATTCGAGAAGGATCGCGCACTGTCCCGACGTTTCCAGAAGGTCGATGTGCTCGAACCCAGTGTCGAAGAAACCGTCGAGATACTGCGCGGCTTAAAAACTGAGTTCGAAAAATATCATAGCGTGCGTTACACCGCGCCTGCATTACGCACCGCCGCCGAACTTTCTGCGCGGTATATCAATGATCGCTATCTGCCAGACAAGGCCATAGACGTCATTGATGAAGCCGGCGCCCAGGCCCGCCTCGCGCCTGCTTCTAAGCGCAAGAAAACGGTCGGCGTGCCAGATATCGAACGCGTGGTCTCAAAGATGGCGCGGATTCCGCCAAAGACCGTGAGCGCCACCGATAAAGATGTGTTGCGAACTCTGGAGAGTGATCTTAAGCGTGTGGTTTTTGGTCAGGATATTGCCATTGGTGCGTTGGTCAGCGCGATCAAACTGTCACGCTCGGGTCTGGGTAATCCGGACCGGCCCATTTCATCTTTTTTATTCTCAGGTCCGACGGGCGTGGGCAAGACCGAGGTGACCCGCCAACTCGCCCTCACCCTGGGTATTGAACTGGTCCGCTTTGACATGTCTGAGTATATGGAGCGCCATACCGTCTCGCGTTTAATCGGCGCACCGCCAGGCTACGTGGGTTTTGATCAGGGCGGGCTGTTGACCGAGGCGATCACCCAGAATCCACACGCGGTGTTGCTTCTTGATGAGGTCGAAAAAGCCCACCCTG
>JABINT010000160.1 GCA_018698075.1 Acidiferrobacteraceae bacterium | reverse complement strand
TGGGTCGTCTGGGCGGGCGCACTACCTCGAGCGTGCTTGACACCCACCCGGCCGGGCCTGAGCGCGTGGCGGCGTGGGATCTGGCAGCCACGGAGATTCGCTCGGGCTCACCAATGCCCCGCAAAAGATAACCTTTTGCGCACAAAAAAGCCCCGCGCGGCACGTACCGGGCGGGGCTATGTTTTTGGCGGCGCTTTTTATGCGGCCATATCTTTTAAGTTCTTAAGTGCCAGGATCTTTACCCGGCGGCTGGCTGGTTTGGCAGCCACGTCCATGGTCTCACCCGGACGGAAAGGGTTGGCGACACCGTAGCGGGCTTCGGTGGCGGGCTTATCAACCACGCTGATCTTAAAAAGGCCAGGCATTTTAAAAACACCGGCGGCCCCCGGAGCCATGTGGCCTGCAATGACGCCGGACAAACTGTCCAGCACAGCTTTTACATCTTTGCGCTGCATGCCAGTGTCTTCAGCAATCGCGTTCATCAGGTCAGTCTTGGAAAGGGGGCTTGAGTAGCTCATAGTTTTGATCTCTTCCTTTTAGGGGTGGGTCGGAAAGCCTTGCGGCCAGTGTTCAGTTGCTTCGGCGGTTAGTAGTCCAAAAGCAGGTGTAGGTGCATTTTAAACATAAAAGGGCCTTTATTTATAGTGTTTTGTTCCGTTCCGTTTAGCGGGTGGGCCATGTAGAATCTGCCGCTCCGTTTTAAAGTTAAAGCAGTTTTTAAAGTTTATGGCGCAATACGTTTATTCAATGCAGGGTGTTGGCAAAGTGGTGCCACCCAAAAAACACATTCTCAAGGATATTTCGCTGTCGTTTTTTCCCGGCGCCAAGATCGGCGTACTGGGCTTAAACGGTGCCGGCAAATCCACTTTGCTGCGAATTATGGCCGGTATCGACACCGAGATCGAAGGCGAGGCCATACCGCAAAAGAACCTTAAGGTGGGTTTTTTACCGCAGGAACCGCAACTCGACGATGCCACCGACGTGCGCGCCAATGTGGAGCAGGGCCTCGGTGAAGCCAAACAACTGCTCGATGATTTTGAGCGCGTCAGCATGCGCTTTGGCGAAGAGTTAAGCGATGATGAGATGAGCGCCCTTATTGAAGAACAAGGCGAGTTACAAACCCGCATCGATGCCATCGGCGCCTGGGAGATAGAGCGCAAGCTCGAGATCGCCGCTGACGCACTACGTCTGCCGCCTTGGGAAGCCCCGGTTAAGCAGCTTTCCGGCGGTGAGCGCCGACGAGTGGCGCTGTGCCGGTTGTTGCTCTCAGAGCCGGAGATGCTGCTGCTGGACGAGCCCACCAACCACCTTGATGCCGAGTCGGTGGCCTGGCTGGAGCGCTACCTCGAGCAATATGAGGGCACGGTAATCGCCGTGACCCACGACCGGTATTTTCTGGATAACGTGGCCGGGTGGATTCTTGAGCTTGACCGCGGCTTTGGGATTCCCTGGGAGGGCAACTACTCCTCGTGGCTGGATCAAAAAGACCAGCGCTTGGCGATGGAAGAAAAAGGCGCCTCGGCGCGGCGCAAGGCGATAGCATCTGAGCTCGAATGGGTACGGGCCAACCCTAAAGGCCGCCAGGCCAAGGGCAAGGCACGTATCGCCCGCTTTAACGAGCTGATGGATCAGGAGTTTCAATCACGCAGCGAAACCAACGAGATCTACATTCCGCCCGGGCCGCGCCTGGGCGACAAAGTCATCGAGATAAAAAATCTGCGCAAGGCCTTTGCTGACAAACTGCTGATCGATGATCTTTCTTTCTCGCTGCCGCCGGGCGGCATCGTCGGTATCGTCGGCCCCAACGGGGCGGGCAAGACCACGCTCTTTAAAATGCTGATGGGTGTCGAGGCACCCGACAGCGGTGATATCAGCCATGGCGATACCGTACAGATCGCTTACGTGGATCAAAGCCGCGACACGCTCGATGACGCCAAGACCGTTTGGGAAGAGATCTCCGAGGGTCAGGATATTCTGGAAGTTGGCCGCTACCAGACTTCGTCGCGCGCCTATGTCGGGCGCTTTAACTTTAAGGGACCAGATCAGCAAAAACATATCGGCTCACTCTCTGGTGGTGAACGCAACCGCGTGCATCTGGCCAAGGTGTTACGCCAGGGCGGCAACGTACTGCTACTGGATGAACCGACCAACGATCTTGATGCGGAAACACTGCGCGCACTGGAACAGGCGCTGAGTGATTTTCCGGGTTGTGCCGTGGTGATCTCGCACGACCGCTGGTTTTTGGATCGTATTGCCACACATATACTGGCCTTTGAAGGCGACAGCCAGGTTACCTGGTTTGCCGGCAACTTTGCCGATTACGAGGCCGACCGGAAACGACGCCTGGGGACCGATGCCGACCAACCACACCGCATCAAATACAAGCCGATCCAACGCTGAAATGAGAGTTATTAAAAATAAAACAGCCTATCTGTGTGCACCGCGTGGCGAGCCAATCGCATGACCGACCCCTTTGCCCGCTTTGGGGTTAAGCATCTTTCGGCTACCTCCATGCTGCAGTTCCGGGCCGACCCGGCGCTGGGCATTTTGTACCTGGTGTATGGCATTCGCGAAGCGGGCTCACCGGCCATGCACCGCGGCTCGGCGCTCGATCACACCATTGGCCAGATGCTCGATGAGGACGTTACGCTGGATCATGCCGGGGCGCGTGCGCTTGCGACTGAACACTACGACGCCCTGATCGAAGGCGCCGAAGACGACTACCGCAGCGCGGATATCAACCGCGAGCGCAAGGTGGTAAGCAAGTGCCTGGATCACTGTTACCCCGTGGTCAGCGAATGGTCAGCGCCGCTCGCTTACCAGCACCCCATCCGCCTCACCCTGCAGGGCATCGAGGTACCGGTCATTGGCTTTATTGATCTGCGCTATGTCAATGTCGTGCGCGAGCTTAAAAGCTCGGGCAAGCCGCGCCGCGGTATTGTCGATGATCATGCCTTTCAGGTTGCGACTTATGCCATGGCCATCCGCCAGGAAACGGGCGAATGGCCCGAGGCGTTTGTCGATTACCTCATGCCCTCGGGGATGAGCTCGTTTCAACTGAAAAACGGCAAACGCTGGGTGCGCGCAGTGGTTGATACCGCAGCCAGTATTCGTACCCTGCTGGATGGCGCGCAGGATAAAGACGCACTGTGTGCCTCTATACAGCCGGACTACAGCAACTGGCTGTGGCGCTACCGGCCCAACAGCCTGGCGGCGGCCAAAGAGTTGTTTGGCAGTTAGTTAATAAAAAGTACAGATCTCGCTAAGGTCGCGTCGGGCGATGTCGGGCACCTGTACATCCTCGGCCGGGTAACCGGTCACCAGTATCAAAAAGGGCCGCTCGTTAGATGGGCGACCCAGCACCTGGTTAAGAAATTTCATTGGGTTGGGTGTGTGGGTGAGTGAAGCCAGGCCCACATTGTGCAATGCCGTGATCAGCATGCCTGTGGCAAGCCCAGTGGATTCATACGGATAGTAGTGCTTAATCTTCTCGCCCTTGGCATCGACATGGTGCACTAAAGCAAAGACCACAATCAGGTACGGCGCGGTTTCCAAAAAGGGCTTGTCGGCATCGGTGCCCAGGTGCGACAGTGCGTCCAGCCATTCGTCAGGAGCGCGGTGCTCATAAAAAGCACGCTCTTCTTCCTCGGCGGCTTGGCGGATCTGGCGCTTGATGGCGGGATCGGCCACCACCGCAAAATGCCAGGGCTGCTGGTTGGCACCACTCGGTGCAGTGCCTGCTGTACGGATGCATTCTTCGATCACCTCGCGCGGGGCACTCTGATGCGAAAAATCGCGCACCGTGCGCCGGGTGTTCATCTGCTGCCACAGCGCACGAGCCCTTTCGTGCATTTTGGCTTTTGGGTAACGCGGATAATCCGCCAGGGGCAAAAAACGCGGTGTGGTCACCATGACAACCCTCCTGTTAACGGCCGGTGCGGGGGGCGGCTTCGACCTGCCATTGTTTGAGGATGCATAAGATGCTTCTCGTCATGTAACCGGTTAACCATAAATCATGATCTCCATTTTCAAAAAATAGTTCGGTATTTCTGGATACGCGTTCGCGCCGTCAGCTTGTGTGGTTGCTCATTCCCGGGCTTAAGCCGCCTCGCCGTCGGCCACAAGATCCATGGCGCGGTAAAACGACTGGATCAGCGGATCACACTTGACGTCGGCCGCGCTTAAGGGCCGGTTAAAAGAGATGCCATCGAGGGTACGGCAACGGCTCAAGGCCACATAGGCCTGGCCCGGGGCGAACATCCCCCGGCCAAGATCAATGCGTACGTGCTCCAGGGTTAAGCCCTGGGCCTTGTGCACAGTAACGGCCCAGGCCAGGATAAAGGGAAACTGCGTGTAGGTGCCGATCACCTCGGTATCCACCCGGCGGCGCTTGTCGTCCCACTGGTAACGGTAGCGCTCCCACGACTCGCGCTCTACAAAAACACTCTGGCCGAGCTGCTCGTCGCCCAGCAGTTCGATCTCGATCACTTCTTCTTCCAGATGCACCACCCGACCCAGGGAGCCGTTAACCCAGTCGGTGCCGTTCTTGGTGAACATCACCTGCGCATCGACTTTGAGTTTGAGCTTGGTCGGTGAAGGCAGTTGTGATTCGTTGTCCAGCCAATCGCCGTTAACGTCGGCATCAAAAGACCAACTCTCGCCGGGCAGTTGCGCCAGTTGCTGCTCGTTAAACTGCCGTGCGCGCGCGTTTACCGAGGTCAGCACCAATCGGGTCTCCTCGGATACCATCTCCTCGTCAACTGCCTGGTTGAGCTGTGCCACAGTCTGCTCGAGCTCGCTGCCGGTGCGGATGTGATCGAGCATCTCGATGAAATGCGCATCGGCCTGGCGAAAAGATCGTGTCAGGGTCACCGTCACCAGTGGCAGTTCGCGCAGGGTGGTGGCACTGAAAAAATACGGTGACTCGTAGCTCTCCTCGAACAATCGCTTTTCTTCGGGGCCGGCGATCACCGGTGGCAGCTGGTGCATATCGCCAACCAGTACCAGTGTCTTGCCACCAAAAGGCACGCCGTCGCGGCCGGTGTTAAGACGCAGCGAATCATCAATGGCATCTAGCAAATCGGCGCGCACCATCGACACCTCGTCGATCACCAGTACGTCCATTTTTTCAACTACGTCTTTGGCGGCGCCGGCAATGCGCTTGGCCCGCGGCTGCGGCCCGGGGGGCAGTTGAAAGAGCGAGTGAATCGTCTGGCCCTGCACGTTAAGTGCCGCAACCCCGGTGGGGGCAACCACCACCAGGTTCTTGTCGAGCTCGGATCGCAATACATCGATCAGCGTGGATTTACCGGTACCGGCCGAGCCGGTGACAAATACCACCGGTGGGGTTGCCATACTCAACAGATCCAGCACCTGCTGGAACTCGTCGGTTATCTCGGTATCCACGCTGGGTTCAGGGGCGAGCGGTACAGCCGCCGTCGACGATCAGCTCGGTACCGGTAATAAAGGCTGCAGCATCGGAGAGCAAAAACAGGCAGGCACCGGCGATATCCTCGGTAGAGCCGACCCGCCCCAGCGGTATATGTGCCGACAACGCCGCCAGCGCCTCGGGGTCATCTGCCCAGCGGGCCTGCATGGGCGAGCGTACCGGCCCGGGCAAAATGGTGTTCGAGCGTATGGCATCGGGGGCCAACTGGATTGCCAGCGATTTGGACAAACGGATCACCCCGGCCTTGGCCGCGCCATAGGCATCCTGGGGTTTGCCATCGCCGCGCAGCGCATCGATAGAGGCGATATGCACCATCGCCCCACCACCGCGCGCACGCATATGCGCTGCTACATGGCGCACGCTCAAAGCAAAAGACTTGAGGTTGATCTGAAACACCTGATCCCAGGTGTCCATGTCCATTTCAAGCACTGAACGGTCGCGATCGAACCACAGCACACCGGTGGTATTCACCAGGTAATCGATGCCGCCTTGCGCTGCTGCCACATCGGCTGCCAGCTGGCTGACAAAAGCCTCGTCGCTAAGATCCCCCTGGTAATAAGTCGCCTGGCCGGGGCCATTGGCGATATCCGCAGGCTGATCCTTAATATCGGCCAGGGCAACGTCGATGCCGGTGGCCAGCAACTGGTTGGCCGTGGCCAGCCCGATGCCACCGCCGGCGCCACAGACCAGAGCCGATTTTCCCTTAAAGCGCACGGCGAACTGGCACTCAGTCTTGCTCGAGCTCATCTTCAGGCAACAGCTCGAGCAACTCGTCGCTTTTAGCGCCAGGCAGTTGCTCAACCTCACGCAAAGTACGGGCCATCGCCCGGGTACGCCGCTCGGTATTCTCGATAGTGTTACTCGCCGTGGCCAGTTGCTTTTTGACCTTGGCCAGCACATCGCCAAACCGGCCAAACTCGGTTTTGACCGCGCCGAGCACCTGCCATACCTCGCTTGCCTGCTGCTCGATGGCAAGCGAGCGAAACCCCAGGCGCAGGCTGTTCAGCAGCGCGGCAATGGTAGTCGGGCCGCTGACCATCACGCGGTAATCCTGCTGCAGTTGGCTCACCAGCCCGGGTTGGCGCAGCACCTCGGCATACAGGCCCTCGGTAGGCAGGTACAGCACCGCGAAATCCGTGGTCTGCGGCGGGTTGAGGTATTTCTCGGCAATGGTCTTGGCCGACTGTGTGATCGAGCGCAACAGTTCGCGGGTGGACTGCGCCACCGCCTCGGCATCGGCGCTATGGGCGGCCTCGCTCAAGCGCAGGTAATCTTCCTGGGGAAACTTGGAGTCGATAGGCAACCAGACGCAATCTTCGGGATCATCACTGCGTCCGGGCAGGCGGATCGCAAACTCGACACGCTCGGATGAATCCTTGCGGGTCGCCACGTTGCGGTCGAACTGATCCGGGGTAAGCACTTGTTCGAGAATGGCTTCGAGCTGGTATTCGGCCCAGGTCCCGCGCACCTTAACGTTGGTGAGCACATTCTTTAGATCGCCAACCCCGGTGGCAAGATTCTGCATCTCACCTAGGCCCTTGTGCACGGCATCCAGACGCTCACTGACCAGCTTGAAGGATTCGCCCAAACGTTTCTCCAAGGTGCCCTGCAGTTTCTCATCGACCGTGCGACGCATCTCCTCGAGTTTTTTCTCGTTGGCCTCGCGCATCTCGTTCAACTGCTCGCTGATGGTGGCGCGCAGGCCCTCAAGGCGCTGCTGGTTAGTCTCGACCAACGCCTGTACCTGGGTGGTCACGCCTTCGAGCTGCTGTTTTTGCACATTGCCCAATTGGCCTACGGTGCCCGATAGCGTCTGGGCGGTTTTGCTAAGGCTCCCCGAGACTTCCTCGCGCAGCTCGCGGCTGCGCTTT
>JABINT010000155.1 GCA_018698075.1 Acidiferrobacteraceae bacterium | reverse complement strand
TATCCAGGTCTACCAGTTGCAACTGGCCATGTGTCAGCGTGCCGGTTTTATCAAAGATGACCGTGTTGATATGGGCCAGGGCCTCGAGTGCGTGAGCTCGGGTCAGCAATACCCCCTGTCGCATGAGGCCGCCCACCGTTGCTGCTACCGCAGCTGGTGTGGCAAGTGAAAGAGCGCAGGGGCACGAAACCACCAGCACGGAAACAGTGATCGCCAACCACTGGGTTGATCCCAGGTTCCACCAGATCAGCCCGACCACGCCTGCAATAGCGAGTATTGCCAATACAAAAAAGCCGGCAACCCGGTCGGCCAGTTGCGAGATGCGTGGTTTAGAGATGAGAGCGCGGTCGAGCAATTGCTGTATCTGCGAAAGCACCGAGTCAACCCCGGTATGGGTAATCTTTATGGTGAGCGGGCTTTCGATGTTAAGACTGGCACCGATGACCGCGTCGCCCTTGCGTCGCAACTGCGGCAAAGACTCGCCGGTGAGGATCGCTTCATCGACACTGGAGATGCCTTCGTGCACCAACCCGTCTGCAGGAATGGTTTCACCCGGGCGTACCAGCACTTTATCGCCTGGGACGAGTTCCACTGCCGGTACCAGCTCGAGCGCGCCGCTGGCATCGAGGCGATGCGCGCTTGCGGGGCGCACCTGGCCAATCACATCAGCCGCATCGGCTGCACGTTTTCGGGCCGTCAATTCCAAAGTGCGCGCGCCCAGCAGCAAGAACACAAACATGCAGACCGAATCGAAGTACACCTCGCCACTTCCGCTGGCAGTGGCAAGCGTGCTGGCGCTGAAGGCCAGAGTGATGCCCAGAGCTACTGGCAGGTCCATTCCAGCTCTGCGGTTGGTGATATCGCGCCAGGCCGAAGTAAAGAACGGTCGCGCCGAGTACAGCAGCACCGGCAGGGTCAGTAGCAGGCTGAGTTTCTGGAAGAAATCACGATAGCGTTCTTCGATGCCAGACCAGCTGCCGGTGTACAGGGCGACAGCAAGAATCATCACCTGCATACCTAATGCCCCAGCCACGGCGAGGCGCTTTAGCATCTGCCGGCGCTCAGCGTCGAGCAAGCGCTGCTGTCGGCCCGGGTCGTATGGGTGCGCCTGGTAACCGATCTCACGGATCGCCCGCATGATCTCACTGAGGCGAATCTGTTTTTCGTTCCAGCGAATGCGGGCGCGGTGGGTTGCGTAGTTGACCTGTACGTCGAGGACACCGGGCAGTGCGCGCAAGTGTTGTTCGTTAAGCCAAACGCAGGCCGCGCAGCTGATGCCCTCCAGAATCAGAGCTGCCTCGCGCTTGGTGGTATTGGTGCCCTGCACGAAGCTGCGTTGTACGGCTGGATGGTCGAAGACCACCAGAGCCTGCAGCGCCTCAGGTACAGAGTCCTGGGCCGTAGGCGCGTTAGCTGTACGCTGTTCGTAATAGTGCGCAAGGCCTGCCTTGTCGATAGCCTGCGCCACCGCGGCGCATCCAGTACAGCACATCGCCTGGCGCTTACCGGCCACGGTTGCGCCAAAGTCGCTGCCGGGAGGGATCGGCAGGGCGCAGTGAAAGCAACCCGGCGCGTGTTTTTGAGGGCTGCCTTGCTGAAGGTTAAAAGAGCTGTCTGTATTCAAGTTTGTAGGGGCAAGGTTGATCTCGATCAAGCGTCTGATGTGTCTATTGCCAACAATATCGCCCAAGCCATTTTGGGCTTGTGTGTCGCCAGATTGCACCCTAACCTATGACATTGTCGCGAGCTAGATAATCTCAGTATGAGCCAGAGTGAATCCAATCAGGACGTCTTTGGAAATCACAAAGGCCGATGCAAGGCTTTGGTGATTGCAGACAGTCTGGTAGTCCAGATGCACTAAGAAGAGACTGATCTTGAGGATATTTCGGAGTACGCGTTAAACAGCAGGTTCATTGGCAAACTAATGAATACAGGGCAAAAACACCTTAAAATTAGTATATCGTAATATACCGTGAAGATGAAATATAATTGAGACCGGCACAACCCCCTCATCAATCAAAACAAAGTCACATATCGGGGACGCTCAGTAACTAACACCAGCTTATCGGCCAGGCGAAAGTGGCCGAACCGTTTTTAAATTAAATCGCAAACAAGGGCGTCACGAATGAGTGTAGAGCAAACCTACAACTACAAGGTGGTGCGCCAGTTCGCCATCATGACTGTAGTCTGGGGCATCGTCGGCATGACGGTGGGTGTAGTGATTGCAGCACAGCTGGCCTGGCCAGCGCTTAACTTTGATATCGCCTGGCTGAGTTATGGTCGGTTGCGGCCACTGCATACCAATGCGGTTATTTTTGCCTTTGGCGGCTCAGCGCTGTTTTCGACTTCGTACTACGTGGTGCAGCGCACCTGTCATGCGCGGTTGTTTGCCGGTCCGCTGGCCGCATTTACCTTCTGGGGCTGGCAGTTGGTCATCGTACTGGCCGCCGTGACCCTGCCACTGGG
>JABINT010000158.1 GCA_018698075.1 Acidiferrobacteraceae bacterium | reverse complement strand
TTATCCATGCCGGCAGCGAAAGGGCCGACCGGGTCAAAGGATTGATCTTAATGGCGCCACACGTTTTTGTTGAGCCACTCAGTATTGAGAGTATTACGCAGGCGGCCAAGTTGTATCGCACGACCGATTTGCCAGAAAAGCTCTCTCGCTATCACAGCCCTTGTGTTGACAGCACATTCTGGGGTTGGAACGATATCTGGTTGCATGAGGATTTCCGGGCCTGGAATATAGAATCTTACCTACCGACTATTAATATTCCCGTGCTCTTGCTACAGGGAGTTCAGGATCAGTACGGTACACTCGCCCAGATCGAAGCCATCGAATCACAGGTATCTGGCTTCAGCGAATCGCATTTAATTCAGGACTGCGGGCATGCCCCGTATCGTGATCAAAGTGAAACGGTACTGAAGTTCTGTCGTCGGTTCATCGACACGCTGATTAGTGCTGGCTGAGTGAACTCAAACCTGTCTATCAATAGATGAGGGTAATTCAGCGCGCTACTCCACGGAATCTGGACGACGCAAAAATCGTAGCGCCTGGCGATATCCAAATCGAGACAAACACGCAAAATACCCTCTGGTTGTCATCGTGTAGCCATAGGTTTTGTGTCGCGACTCTATTCAATTAAAGGCTCTTTGATTACTGCAACTGTTTTTCGATCAGATCCAAAGTGCGCATTGCTGGTAAGCATTCAGCCACACTGCTGCTGGGTTCTCTTCCTTCCCGGATGGCTGAGAAAAATTCCCGATCCTCAAGTTCTATGCCGTTTTGAGATTCGGCTATCCCCGAAAGATCAACTGGGTTCTCATAACCGTCAACAAGATCATCATAGCGGGCGATATAGGTCCCGTTGTCACAGATATAGCGAAAGAATGTTCCCAGCGGCCCATCATTATTGAATGAAAGTGACAGCGAGCAGGTCGCTCCGGATGGTACTTGCAGGCTGATACTCATATCCATCGCGATGCCCAGTTCCGGGTGTACCGGCCCTTGCAAAGCCTGTATTTTGTTTACGGTCTCGCCAGTCTGATATTGAAACAGATCAACCGTATGGCAGGCGTGGTGCCAAAGGAGATGATCCGTCCAACTGCGTGGCTGACCCAGAGCGTTGAGGTTGCTGCGGCGGAAAAAGTAAGTCTGAACGACCAGGTGCTGAATGTTCAATTCGCCTGAAGCGATCCGATGATGCACCCATTGATGACTTGGATTAAAGCGCCGAGTGTGGCCAGCCATGGCAATTCGGCCAGTCTGGCGCTGAACCTTGACGATGTTCTCGGCATCCACCAGTGTCTCGGCCATTGGAATTTCGACCAGGACATGTTTTCCCGATTGCAGGCACTGTATTGCCTGGGCGGCATGCAGCGGCGTCGGCGTCGCTAGAATGACCGCTTCGATATCTGGTCTTGCCAGACTTTCGTTCAAGTCGGTGGCCCAGTGCTCAATGTGCTGTTCCTTGGCAAGATCCTGTATTGAATCCGGGATTGTGTCTACAACGGAAACCACCTTTACTTCATTGATGGCCGTGATAGCCTGCAGATGTTTTCTACCAAAGGCGCCTGCAGCACCGGCAACACAGATTTTCACGGTTGACGCTCCTTGTTTCTGGCCATCACGGTAAATCGTTCTCCAGGATTAAATGGCCAACCGCTGTATTCGATGCGGGGACATGATAATGGCGGTGGATTTCGCGAACTTTCTTGCTCAGCGCGCCGCGCATGACCAGCCACATTACTAATTCGATACCTTCAGAACCCGCTTCGCGTAGGTATTCCAAATGCGGGATCGCCCGGGCTTTGTCTGGCCTATTTACCAGATCATCGAGAAATCGGTTATCAAATTCTGAGTTAATTAATCCGGCGCGTTCTGCCTGCAGTTGGTGAGACATACCGCCGGTACCAAAAACCACAACTCGCAGGTCTTCATCAAAGGATTCCACTGCACGTTGAATTGCTTTGCCCAGGTTGTAGCAGCGGTTGCCCGTGGGCGGCGGATACTGCACTACGTTTACGCAAAGCGGAATCACCGGGCAGGGCCATCGGGCAGGTTGGCCAAACAAAAGAGAAAGCGGCACGGTCAGGCCATGATCTACTTCCAGACGGTTAGCGATGGTGAGGTCGAATTCATCTAGAATCAACGACTGTGCGATGTGCCAGGCGAGGTCCGGATGCCCGCAAACCGGGGGCACGGGGCGCGCCCCCCAACCCTCGTCAGCGATGGGAAATTCTTCGGCGCAGCCCAATGCAAAAGTGGGAATCAACTCCAACGAAAAGGCTGTCGCATGATCGTTGTAGACGACAATAGCCACATCTGGATTAAGATCCTTTACCCACTTTTGAGATTTTTCAAATCCTTTGAACAATGGCGCCCAGTAGTCATCAGTAGTTTTGCCCTGATCAATCGCCGCGCCTATCGCAGGGACATGTGAGGTCGCGACGCCGCCAACGATTTTAGCGCTCACGCGTCCATTCCGACTTGCTGCGGTTACCATCAATGGGTCGACCACCGTTCACCATCATCTTCCGATACTGCTCGCGGCTGCTACCTGTCATGATAGCGGCCAGATCCTGAAAGGTCAGGCCGTCTGTCGCTGCGAGCTTAGAGGTGTAGTAGATGTTCCCGCCCAGACGCAGCATATCGTTCCACTGGCGCCCCAACACAGCATCTCTTTGCTCTTGGGACATGGTGAACTGTTCAAGATAGCTGATTTCATTGGCTTTGAAAGCATCTCGGTTTTCCGCGTGGCGCAGTGACATGCAAAACATGTTCAGGTGATAGCCAAGGCGGGAATGCTTAGCATCAAACACATAGGTGCCAGGGATATCTTGATAATCATTGCTAAGCGTCATTCGTACAGTTCTCTTAAGTGGAAAACAACCCGGCGCAAGGCGCCCTTGGGGCCGACGATGACCTGGGTTCCAGCAGCCCAAGGGGTCTGTACCGGTCCGATGTCCATATAATATCGAGTCGAACTGTGTTCCGGTGTTCGATCCGGGCCTCACATGCCAGAAGATATATTGGCGCTGCGTGCCAACGCAGTCGGCCGAAGGAATTAGTCTATAGTAACAACTCAATTGGAGAAAGCGGAAGCGAACCTCAGGTCACGCAGGATAGCTGGCACCTGGGAAAGATCGATTACCTGAAAATTGGAATCACACGTGATGACAGATCGTAAAACTGTACTGGTTGTTAGTGCTCATGCCGCAGACTTTGTCTGGCGAGCTGGCGGCGCTATCGCATTGCATCAACAACTGGGTTATGAAGTCACCATCGTTTGCCTGTCTTACGGCGAAAGAGGTGAGTCCGCCAAGCTATGGAAAGAGCAGGGCGCGACCCTCGAAAAAGTCAAAGCATCCAGGCGCAATGAAGCTAAAGCTGCAGCGCAGGCGTTAGGCGCCCACGATATTCAGTTTTTCGATCTGGGCGATTACCCGCTGGAAATGGATCGGCAGGCCAAGTTCCGACTGGCTGATCTGATGCGTGTGGTTCAACCCAGATTCCTGATGAGCCATTCTTTATATGATCCTTACAACACCGACCATGCTTATGCCACCCAAGTGACCATGGAGTGTCGGATGATTGCGCAGGCATGGGGCCATAATCCCGGCGAACAGGTATTGGGCGCCCCACAGCTCTATCTTTTTGAGCCCCACCAAACTGAGCAGATGCAATGGAAACCGGACGTTTTTCTGGATATCACCTCAGTTTGGGATCGTAAGCGGGCCGCCATTGAGTGCATGGCGGGGCAGCAGCATTTGTGGGATTACTATACAAACCTGGCGCAGAACCGTGGCAATCATTTCCGTAGAAATTCAGGTGGTCAGGCCGGGGGGCGGTCGGCCCGTTATGCTGAGGGATTCCAGTCGGTCTACCCGCGCACAGTGGATGAACTCTAGTGCATATCGTTACCCAACATATTGAACGAGCCGACCGGGCACTGGTGTCTGGGTTGGGCCAATGCGGCGTTGCAGCTGTCCACGAGGCTCAGGGACGTAGTGGATTACTGGCTTGTGGTATGCGGCCAATCTTTGCCGGCGCTCAACTGGCAGGTTCGGCAGTGACAGTCTCAGTGCCGCCGGCAGATAACTGGATGATCCATGTCGCTATTGAGCAGCTACAACGCGGTGATATCCTTGTGGTGGCGCCAACTTCTCCTTGCGACGCTGGGTATTTTGGCGACTTACTTGCCACATCAGCACAGACTCAAGGCTGTGTTGGTCTGGTGATTGATGCCGGGGTGCGCGATGTCCGTGACCTGACACAAATGAATTTCCCGGTGTGGTCTACCGCTGTGTCGGCGCAAGGTACGGTTAAGGAGACGCTTGGATCGATCAATGTACCCATTGTTTGCGCGGGCGCACAGGTTAACCCGGGTGATGTAATCGTTGCTGACGACGATGGAGTTTGCGTAGTCCCCCGAGAAACTGCGCCCGTTGTTTTGGAAACGGCGCGCGAGCGCATCGCGAGCGAGGACGGCAAGAGAGCCAAATTGGCGGCAGGCACACTTGGTCTGGATATCTATAACATGCGCGATCGCCTTGAGGCTAAGGGACTCAAATATGTCTGACGGGTTGTCTTGCATGTGGATGCGGGGCGGCACATCAAAAGGAGGCTTTTTTCTGGCCGATGAGTTGCCTGCGGACAGAGCAGCCCGCAATGCCTTACTCTTGAGAGTGATGGGTTCGCCCGATGCACGCCAGATCGACGGGATGGGTGGCGCCGATCCGCTGACGTCTAAGATAGCCATTATTAAGCCTTCCGCCCGTCAAGGCGTAGACATTGACTATCTTTTTCTGCAGGTATTTGTTGATCAAGCCATCGTCGGTGATGCCCAGAACTGCGGCAACATGCTCGCGGCTGTGGCCCCTTTCGCAATAGAAAGGGGCCTGGTCCTCCCTCGCGATGATGAGACCTCGGTCTCAATTTTTATGGAGAATACCGGTCAGATAGCGGTTGCGCGAGTGCAGACTCCCTCTGGGAATGTCAGTTACACCGGTAGCGCGCGAATAGACGGCGTCCCGGGCACTGCGAGTCCAATTCCAATCGCTTTTCGAGATACTGCAGGCTCCAGTTGTGGGGCTCTACTGCCTACCGGCAATGTGATTGATCTGGTTGATGGTGTCGAGGTGACCTGTATTGATAATGGTATGCCGGTGATCGTTATGCGTGCAGCCGATATGGGTATTGACGGTGACGAAACCCGGGAAGCGCTTGATGCCAACGATGAACTGAAAGCTCGCGTGGAATCAATCCGCTTGCAGCTTGGCCCGCAGATGAATCTTGGCGACGTGCGGGTCAAAAGCATTCCAAAAATGACGCTGGTGAGTAGTCCACGAGCTGGAGGTACGATCGCAACGCGCACTTTTATCCCCCATCGCTGTCATGCCTCGATCGGGGTGCTGGGTGCCGTGAGTGTTGCTACAGCCTGTATGCTCCCCGGTTCGTGTGCCACTGCATTGGCACAGGTCGGTGATGAAGCTGCAGCCCAATTACGAATCGAGCATCCCAGTGGCGAACTGACTGTCCTGGTTGATACCGATGCGTCTGGCGCTGTTGTCAGCGCGGCCGTCGTACGCACCGCGCGAAAATTGTTTGATGGCACGGTTTTTGTTGACTGAAAGCTCTTATTGGGTAACAAGAAATGGATCCTGATTATTTGCCTTTTCACTCCAGCCCATCGAAGCCAGTATTTAAGTTACCGGTGGGAGCGGTCGATGCGCATTGTCACGTATTTGGCCCTGCGGCTTTATTTCCCTATGCTCACTCGCGTAAGTACACGCCATGTGATGCGGGCAAAGAAAAGCTTTTTGCATTACGCGACCATCTTGGTTTCACTCGCAACGTTATTGTTCAGGCAACTTGTCATGGGAGCGATAATACGGCTCTGCTGGATGCGCTCGCCACAGCCGGCGAGCAGGCCCGTGGGGTGGCATCAGTTCATCATGACATTGGAATGGGCGAGTTACGGGCGATGGATCAGGCAGGTGTCCGAGGAGTACGGTTTAACTTTGTAAAACGGTTGGTGGATTCCACACCAAGGGCATCGTTCCTCAAGATCGCCCAAAAGATCGCGACTCTGGGATGGCACAGTGTTGTGTACTTTGAGGCACAGGATCTCGAAGAGTTGGCTCCTTTTATTACCCAGTTGCCAACGCCGGTGGTGGTTGATCATATGGGCCGCCCGGATGTTTCCAAGGGGCTGGATCACCGAGACTTTCAGCGGTTCCTGACCTTGCTCGACGATAATGATCATATCTGGACCAAGGTGAGTTGCCCTGAGCGGTTAACTGTCTCGGGAGGGGATTACGCTGATGTAGTGCCTTACGCGAGGACTTTGGTGGAGCACTTCCCTGACCGCGTGCTATGGGGTACTGATTGGCCCCATCCCAACATGAAGTCACATATGCCCGATGATGGCCTGCTGGTAGACTTTATTCCCAGAATCGCGACCGATACCGCCGCTCAACAAGCGCTGTTGGTTGATAACCCAATGGCACTTTACTGGGCCTGATTCAGGTCAGACCTGCTACAACGAAAGGATTCCAACACGAAAACGCAAGTCGCAATTATTGGCTCGGGTCCATCGGGCCTTTTGCTTTCTCAACTGCTGCATATGAGAGGCATTGATACAGTCATTATCGAAAAACGCAGTCGTGATTATGTGCTGAGTCGTATCCGTGCTGGTGTTCTCGAGCGCGGACTGGTGGACCTTATGCGTGAGGCCGGCGTATCTGAACGGATGGATCGCGAGGGTTTGATCCACGAGGGATTTGATATCGCTTTCAGCGATCGCTGCCATCATGTTGACCTTGCAGGGCTTACCGGCGGTGCAACGGTCATGGTCTACGGCCAGACTGAAGTCACTCGAGATCTGTTCGATGCGCGAGATGCAATGAATGGCATTATTATTGATGAAGCAGAAGAAGTGCTGCCCCAGCAGGTTGACAGTGATAGACCGTACGTTAGTTTTCGTAAAGGCGGAAAGACGCATCGGGTTGATTGCCAGTTTATCGCCGGATGCGATGGCTATCACGGCGTCAGTCGTACTGTTATTCCATCAGCAGTTCGGCAGATATACGAGAAAACTTATCCAATAGGCTGGCTAGGGGTGTTATCTGACACGCCTCCAGTGTCTGAAGAACTCATCTATGTGCATCACCCGCGAGGATTTGCTTTATGCTCACTGCGTTCGGCAACGCGAAGTCGATATTACATTCAATGTGACAGTAGTGCACAGCTGGAAACCTGGTCAGATAACCGCTTTTGGGAAGAATTGAAGCGGCGCTTGCCTGAATCTGCTGCCGCTTCTTTGGTCACAGGTCCATCGATCGAAAAAAGTATTGCGCCGTTGCGCAGTATGGTCGTTGAGCCCATACGCTATGGGCGCCTTTTCTTGGCCGGAGACGCCGCGCATATTGTTCCACCTACAGGCGCTAAGGGACTAAATCTGGCCGCTTCGGATATCGGTTTTCTCTCACAGGCATTGGTCAGATTTTTCACCGAAGCAGATGAAAGCGCTTTGACGGACTATTCAGCAAAGGCGTTACGACGGATCTGGAAAGCAGAGCGTTTTTCATGGTGGATGACCCGCTTGTTACACCAACTTCCTGCCGCTGATTCGTTCGACCAGCGTATCCAAAAAGCTGAACTGGAGTACCTATTCTCCTCCAGGGCGGCACTGGTGAGTCTGGCCGAAAACTACGTGGGCCTGGCTCTTGAATGAGTAGGCTTGAATGCCGGGGATGCAATAACTCGGGCGACTCGCATGGTAATAGCGCAAGACGCTGGATCAGCTGGATAGGCTCTGTCGAAGCTCGCCGCACCTCAGGTTGCGGACGGCCAGTTCCACACGGACGCTGAATCAAAAAGCCATTTATGACCGGCCTTAGTTCAAGCCGTTGGCCTATCGTTGTCATGGCTATTGGCAGCGGAATCCTAGCGGCTGGGGCGGTTGGCAAGGCGCCTCCTGCGGTGAGTTTGCTACGTGAGGAGTATTCACTGGGGCTGGTTTATGCCGGTTGGATCCTGTCTGTTCTGAGCGCTTTGGGAATGGTCGCCGGCACTGGGTTTGGAACATTGGCAGACCGCTTGGGGCCACGTACGGTACTGCTTGGGGGATTATGGATTCAGGCCATTGCCGGAACGCTGGCTGTACTGAGCGAATCCGCGTCGATACTACTGATCACACGATTGTTGGAAGGTGCCGGGTTTCTCGCGGTAGCCGTTTCGGCACCGGGGATCATCTTTGCCGCCAGCTCGAGTGGTGTTCGAGTTTGGAGCCTGGGCTTGTGGAGCATCAACGTGCCGGTGGGAATCAGCCTGGCCATGATTTTCGCAGCACTGACCCTGGAAACTATAGGCTGGCGCGGGGTATGGCTCTTCTACGTGGTTCTGATATCCGCTTTAGCTATTTTAGGGCACCAGATATTGCCCCGGGAACGAGGATTTGCTTCTCGCGAACCATCCACCACCAGCCCGATGCCGGTATTGCGGCGACTTGGCCCCTGGCTACTCGCTGGCAGTTTTATCGCTTATACGATGATGTGGATATCAATTATGGCCTGGCTTCCGACCTACCTGATCAATCATCAGGGCCTGGTTTCGGGAACTGCCTCGCTGCTGAGCGCAGCTGTGGTGGCAGCGAATGTTCCCGGCAATCTGCTGGGTACTTGGTTGTTACGTCGACAGTGGAGCGGGGGAACTATCGTCGCTCTTTCATCGATTGGCATGGGATTATCCACTTACATTGTGTTCAGTGGGCAGTTTGGCGATGTTCTGCGTTATGGGTTCTGCATGGTTTTTTCTTTTGTCGGAGGATTGCTGCCCGCCGCGATTCTCGGAACCAGTCGTTTGCATGCGCCTGATTCACAGCGTATCGGCACTGTCAATGGAATGATCATTCAGGGATCGCATCTTGGCCAGTTTGTTGGCCCGCCCGTCGTCGCAATGATAGTGACGATCCATGGCCAGTGGCAGGATGTCCGCTGGTTTATGGTGGGGTGTGCACTGGTTGCGCTGATACTGGCCGTGGCTTTGCATCGCGTCGAAAGAAGACAGGCCTGGCCAGAGTGACGTGTCGGGAACTATGGGGTTAAACATTGCTTACAGATGTGCCCTAGAATGACCGGGCACAAGTGATCTTCGATCTGAAAGTAGGCAACGCTATGCAGTGGGGTTGATCAGGGTCAGCAAGCAGTTCAGTTGGAGGAATTTCTACAGGCATTGGGCACACAAGTTTTATGAGTGAAAAACAAACACCACCGACGAAAGCGAAGCTCACTAACCGCCTTCTCACAGGAGAGACATTTCTAGAGAGTATCCGGGATGGGCGTGAAATCTGGTATGACGGTGAGCGAGTCAAGGATGTTACCCGGCATCCCGCTTTTCGAAATAGTGCGCGCAGTGTAGCCCGGCTTTATGATCGGTTACATGACCCCGAATTCGCCCAGGTACTCACTAGGCCGGACAAGTATGGCATTGTGACTCACAAGTTTTTCTGTCCAAGCTACAGCGCTGGCGAACTGTTGGAAGCGCGGGACGCTATAGCTGTGTGGCAGCGGATGAGTTTTGGATGGATGGGCCGAACCCCCGATTACAAAGCGGCCTTTATGGCGCAACTTGCTGAAGGCGCCGATTTCTATCACCCTAACGGCGGCAACGCGCTCAACTGGTATAAAAAGGTCGCCTCCCAGGCGTTGTTTCTCAATCACGTACTGGTGGACCCACCGGTGGATAGAGATCAGCCCCATCACCATGGAACCGACGTATTTGTCAACGTTACCCATGACGACGACAAGGGGATGTATGTGAGTGGCGCCAAGATGGTTGCTACCGGGTCTGCATTGACCCATGCCACCTTCGTTGCTCCCAATAGTGGCTCAGCGGCACGAATGGAAACTGGCAAGGATGAAGCGTTCGCCCTGGTTTTCTTTGTCGATATGGATACCCCAGGCATGAAACTGGTAAGCCGGCCATCGTATGAAATGAAAGCAGCCAGTCCGTTTGATGCACCGCTTGCCAGTCGATTCGACGAAAACGATGCCGTGCTGATATTTCATAATGCGTTTATTCCCTGGGAAAACGTGTTGGTTTATCGCGATGTGGAAAAGGCCAAGGGATTTTATGCAAACTCCGGGTTTTTTAATCGGTACAACCTTCAATCGGCAACGCGTCTTTCGGTTAAGCTTGAATTTGCCTGCGGGCTGTTGATGAAAGGGACGCAAGCCACGGGAACCGCTTCGTTTCGTGGTGTACAAACTGCAGTAGGAGAACTGGTTGGCATGAGTCAGCTGGTTTGGGCGCTGACAACCGCAATGGCGCTCGACCCTGAGCCAGGGGTAGGGGATTCAGTGGTGCCTAGACTCCAGACAGCCGCTGCCGCGCGAATTTACATGACAGACGTGTGGCAAAAAGTCCGACAGATATTTGAAGAGATTCTTGCCGGCGCGCCGATAGTGACCGTCTCATCCCATCGAGACCTACAGACGCCGGATTTAGATCCTGTAATAGAGCGGTATTTTCGCGGCACTGGTTTGACGGCACATGAGCGGATAAAACTCTTTAAATTGATCTGGGATGCACTTTATTCCGAATTTGCCGGGCGCCATGCGCTCTATGAGAAAAATTATGCGGGCAACCACGATCAACAGCGACTAGATGCGTTGCGGTGGGCAGATTTGCGCGGCGACAGCCGCCGGTACGAAGAAATGGTTGAGCAATGCTTGAGCGACTATGATCTGAACGGCTGGCATGCCAAGGATCTTTACAGCGGCTAAGCCGTGTCAACCAGCCAGGTCATAGATGGCGCTTGATCTGTTAGTTAATGCCATGCAGTGGGGTCGGAAAGGCGCTTTGGGTGGCGACAACTCGACGTCGATGGCAATGCCGCCACATCAACACTCGATCAAATACCCAGATAGCGGCGTTTGATATCCTCACTGGCGAGCAACGCTTCCGACCGGCCGGACCAGACCGTTTCCCCTTTTTCGATAATAAAATGCCGGTCGGCGATTCGAGCCAGGTCGGCAACGTTCTTATCGATCACCAGAATCGAAAGACCATCTCCTTTGAGTCGAGAAAGGCAGGACCAGATCTCCTGGCGTACCAGAGGCGCCAGTCCTTCAGTTGCCTCGTCCAGAATGAGAAGACGTGGGTTAGTCATCAGTGCTCTACCGATGGCGAGCATCTGTTGCTCACCGCCCGAAAGAAGATTGCCAAGCCCATGCCGGCGTGCGGCCAGAGCGGGAAACATCTGAAACACCCGCGTACTGTCCCAGGGATCGCTGTCGCTGGGTCCTGCGCGGGCAGCGACAATCAGGTTTTCGAGGACCGAGAGATTCGGGAAAATCTGCCGACCTTCAGGAACCAGTCCAATCCCCGCCTGTGCAATATAATAACTGGGCCGGTTTGTAATCACTTGATCTTCCCAAGTGATCTGGCCGGCACTGGTTGGAATAATCCCCATGATGCAGTTGATGGACGTCGTTTTTCCCATGCCATTGCGGCCCATCAGGGTGACAACCTCTCCAGCATTGACCTGTAGATTGATTCCGAACAGGGCCTGGCTTGCGCCGTAATGAGCCTGAAGGCTTTCGACACTTAACATGCTGGCGGTGATTTGGTCATCGAATCCTCAGCGTGCGGCTCGCTGGGAATCGAATCCAGTTCTTCACCCAGATAGGCCTGACGCACTCTTGGGTTAGAGCGAATCGCATCCGGGTCTGCGGTAGCGATGACCTGTCCTTCTACTAATACGGTAATCCGGTCGGCTAGCGTGAACACCGTGTTCATGTCATGTTCCACCAGGATAATTGTGCGTGACCCCTTCAGTGCCTGGAGTGTTCTGACCATCCGAGTGGAATCCTCCTGCCCCATGCCAGCTGTCGGTTCGTCCAGCAGTATTAGTACGGGATTGGTCGCCAGCACCATAGCCATCTCCAGCTGTCGATGTTCGCCGTGGGATAACGGGCCTGCCATTTGCATGGCCTGATTCTGGAGCCCAACCTGCTCTAACGATGCCATAGCCGGTTCTACCAGAGATGCGTCATCGCCACTGTTGGCCCAGAAACGGTAGGAGTGACCTGCTTTGGCCTGCACCGCCAGCAGTACATTTTCGAGTACGGTCATGTCAAGGATAATGCTGGTGATCTGGAAAGACCGTGCGATCCCCAGATGAGGGCGTCGGTGGGCTGGCATCCGGGTGATGTCGTTTCCCTGAAAGAGGATTCGGCCGGAATCCGGCAGCAGTACCCCGGCCAACTGGGAGACCAACGTGGTTTTCCCTGCGCCGTTGGGACCGATAATCGCGTGAATCTCTCCTTTTACTATATCCAGTGAAACCTGTTTGGTCGCGGCAACCCCGCCAAAGGATTTGTGCAGGTTGACTATGCTGAGCAGAGCTTTAGCTGTCATGGGATCGCCTGCTGCGTCCGCTCAGCCAACTGTCGATGCCACCGTTGGCAAATAGCACCACCAGAATAAGAAATATTCCAAAAACTAACTGCCAGTAAAGCCAAAGCCCTGATAGAAACTCTTCCAATAACAAAAATACGCTGACGCCAAGCACCGGCCCGAATAGACTGCCCGCGCCGCCGAGGACCACCATAAAGATCAGTTCGCCGGAACGAGTCCAGTCCATCATTTCAGGACTGATGAAATTAGTGAAATTGCCGAGTAGTGCACCGGCAAACCCGCAAATCGTGCCGGCGATCACGTAGCAGATCAATTTGTATCTGAAAGTATCAAAACCCAAGGATTGCATCCGTAGCTCATTGCCCCGAGTCCCCCGAATCACCATGCCAAAGCGCGAGTTAACGATACGTTTAACCAGGTAAAGCACCACCAACAGTGAAGCAAAACAGACATAGTAGAGAACCGTCGCATCTTCCAGGTTTATGAATCTACTGAACTCACTTCTTACTTCAATCACCAGTCCGTCGTCACCGCCGTATTCCTCCATCGAAACGAAAGTAAAAAACACCATCTGGGCGAAGGCCATCGTGATCATGATGAAGTTCACGCCCCGGGTTCGCAGGCAGACCAGACCAGTGGCGAGCGCAAATACGGCCGATACAGCCATCGCCACTAGAATATGAAGATAGCCGTTGTAAATTTCGTAGTAGACCGGTATCCCGACAGCATAGGCACCGATGCCGAGGTAGGCAGCGTGACCAAAGCTGATCATCCGGCCGTAACCGAGAATCAAATTGAGGCTGACGGCAGCGATCGCCAGAATGACACAACGGGTTGCCAGATCGATAAGAAAGGCATTGCCGGTAAGTTCTACTAACTGTGGCACCAGTGCCAGGGCCACAAGCATCAATACTGTGACAAAGCCTCGCAGGGTTAGGGTAGGCAAGCTCATGGCGTACTTGGGCTCAATGGCCGCGTGGCCCAAAAAGCCCCGTTGGTCGAACGGCCAGTATCACAGCCATCAGGATATAGATCAGCATGGCCGATATCGCGGGAGCCGAGGTTTCGGCGTTCTGAACTGACATAAACAGTTTGAATAGTGCGTCGAGATAGGAGCGTCCCATGGTGTCGATTAATCCGACCAGGATTGCAGCGATGAACGCGCCCTTGATTGAGCCGATCCCACCAATGACGATAACCACAAACGCGACGATGATAATTTGGTTGCCCATGCCAATCGATGCTTCAGTAATCGGGGCGATCATCATCCCGGCCAGGCCAGCCAGTACGGCGCCTATTCCAAAGACGATGGAAAATAACATACCAATGTTGATACCCAAGGCGCTGATCATAGTTCGGTTAGTTGCGCCAGCCCTGATCCGCATACCGAGTCGGGTTTGGGTCACCAGCACAAAAAGGCCAACGGCGACGAGAAGACCAGTTGTAATGATTGCAAGTCGATAGGTGGGCAACACGATATCGGCGGTTAGCATGACTTGCCCATCGAGCCAGGCTGGCAGTGGAATCACCTGTCCATCTGGCCCCCAGATCATCTGTGTCAAGGCGTCAAATGCCAGAATCAGGCCAAACGTAGCCAGCACATGATCCAGGTGGTCGCGTTGATAAAGACGGCGGATTACGATTCGTTCAACCAGCAGGCCAATAATCGCGACTGCGGGCAGCGCTGCGAGAAGGCCTAGAAAAAACGAATCAAACCATTGCGTGAAGGTAGCGCACAGGAATGCACCGGCCATGTACAGTGAACCGTGTGCCAGGTTCACCACATCCATGATACCGAAGATCAGCGTTAGCCCCGACGCCAGCAAAAACAACAAAATGCCCAGTTGCAGACCGTTTAGAAATTGTACGGTCAGCAGTGTCCAGTCCATGGTTATCTCTGAATCAGCGAGACGCGAAGACGGTCAAATGAAGGCGTCGGAATACGCCCGGCAGGTTTTAAATCAACCTGCCGGGCGTCTACCAGGAACGAGAGAACAGCGCTATAAATGGCACTGATCGTGGTAGCTATCCTGGTGATCTGTAAGAACGGTAGATACATATGACACAAACCAGTCCCCATTGGCATCGGCTTTAACCGTGCGAAGGTAGAAGTTCTGAATCGGGAAGTGGTTTGGCCCATAGCGATATTTCCCGCGGACGCTTGGGAAATCGGCTTTGCTCATGGCTGCACGAATACCATCCTGATCGTCCGTGTTGCCATTGACAGCATCTACACCGCTCTTGATCAGCATGATTGCGTCATAGGACTGAGCGGCGTAGTGGGTCGGGTAACGCCCGGTTTTGGCCTTGAAATCCGCAACAAAACGCTTATTGGTGGCGTTATCCAGATCCGGCGCCCAGAACATTGTGTTCCATGATCCCAAAACACCCCCGAGGCCGGCTTTTTGCAGGCGCGTCAGTGACAAGGCGTCGACCGTGAACACCGTGTAAAGGGGAATCGTACCGCGCAAGCCTGCCTGCTCATATTGCTTAATGAATGCCGGTCCTGCCGGGCCTGGATAAAATACAAAAATGGCATCAGCACCTGACGCTTTTGCTTTGGCCAACTCGGCAGAGAAGTCGAGCTGCATATCTTTGCCCCACTTGGTCATATCTTTGCCGACGACTTCGCCCTTGAAAGTGCGCTCAACACCAGAGACCATGTTTTTGCCTGCAGCATAGTTCGGTGACATGATGTAAAGTTTTTTGACGCCCTTGCTGTTCAGCACTTGGCCGGTTGCCATGGGGTTTTGATCGTTTTGCCAGGAAGAAGAAAAGAAGTTCTTGTGGCACGCTTTGCCTGCCAACGGCGAGGGACCAGCATTGGCGCTAATCAGGAATTTTCCTCCATCCAGAGCCGATTTCTTTGAGGCTAAAAGGACGTGTGACCAGATAAATCCGGTGATGAAATCTACGTCATCCTGTTTCACCAGTTTGTCAGTTTTCTGTTTTCCAATCTCAGGCTTGAAACCGTCGTCTTCAACGATAAATTCAACGTCCTTGCCACCCATTTTATGGCCAATGTGGTCGAGCGCTATATTGGCGGCTTCAACCATGTCTCGCCCTATGGCGCCGGCTGGGGTCGTCAAGGTGGTAACAAAACCAATCTTGACTGTGTCCGCTGCAGCGGCCGGCAGGGCGGTTAGAGTGGCGACTACTGAAAGTAGAACAATTCGGAATTTCATATCTCATCCTCATTTTTTTCTGCCTGGTAATTAGACAGGGTTTTCGATCATAACCTCAAGGCCAACCCGTTTTCGGATGCCGCACTCTTTGGGAAACCCAGGTGCGCCGGGCCTCATAAGAGGCAACGTGTCAATGCGGTCTTGCGGCAACTTTAGTGGGTTGCTTGGATCAACGCAACTTCACCATTAAATAAGTATTAAGGTCCGCTGGCGACGGATGTTGGTTTTCCGAGCGTGCCGCCAGGGTGGCTCAGTCACTTCAATGGAAGAAACCATGCCCATTTTCTGGTCGAGAAGATCGTTGCGAACCTTATGCTAAAGGAGTTTCGGCAGGCTTAAATTGGGGTGCGCCAGAGAG
>JABINT010000156.1 GCA_018698075.1 Acidiferrobacteraceae bacterium | reverse complement strand
GCGTTTCCCTTTATGAGCATGCGCGAGGGCAGTGTGGCTGGAATCAGCGCCCGGGTCAGTCGAATCAGCTTCAGCGGTGAACTGGCATTTGAGATCAGTGTGGACGCGAACTCGGGGCTCGCGCTTTGGGAGGCGGTTATGGAAGCCGGGCAGCGCTTTGACATCACTCCCTATGGTACCGAGGCCATGCACGTTTTGCGCGCGGAAAAAGGCTATGTGATTGTCGGGCAGGATACCGACGGTTCAGTCACTCCATTTGATCTTGGTATGCAATGGATAGTATCTGAGGCGAAAGACTTTATTGGAAAACGCTCATTGTCGCGCTCAGATACTGCGCGGGACAATCGCAAACAACTGGTCGGTTTATTAACCAAAGACCCGGCACACGTTTTGCCTGAAGGCGCCCAACTGGTGAATGCGCCGTCTGAGTCTCGGCCTGTGCCGATGATTGGGCACGTTTCATCTAGTTATTTCAGTGCCAATCTTAAGCGCTCCATAGCACTGGCACTGGTCAAGGGCGGCGCCTCACGAATGGGTAGCACCGTGTATGCGCAGTTAATGGATGGCGCAATTGTTCCGGCGCTGATCACCAGTGCGGTATTTGTCGACCCGGAAAATGAGCGTCAGCGCCAAGAGGGAATATGACTACCCAGTATTCACCGCTGTCTGAATTCAAGACACCGCAGCGTCAACTCGGCGCATCGAATCGTCTGGATTGCTGGCTCGAGGAGCAAGCGTTTCTCGCACACTTCAATCTCAGGGGTGATCCGCAGAACTCGGATTTCCTCCAGGCGGTGAAAAAACAGCTGGGAATCGAGCTACCGCTACTACCCAACACCGTTAGTTTTGGCGGCAAGTGGCGTGGGTGCTGGTTGGGACCGGACGAGTGGTTGCTTTTGGGACCCAGGCGTAGCAAGCCTTTCGAGGCGTTAGTGAGTGATCTTTCGGCGATACACCATTCTCTGGTCGATCTTTCCGGTGGGCAGACGGTGATACGGATCGGAGGGCCAGCCTGGCGTGACGTACTGGGCTCCGCCTGTACGTTAGACCTGCACCCACGAGCTTTCGAGGCCGGTCGTTGTGCCCAGACCGTGCTGGCCCACAGTAACGTCCTACTGATTTATGTCCATGATGATGAGCGCGGTGAGGCGCTCGATATTGTGGTTAGGCGCAGTTTTGCAGATCATCTGCTGAGCTGGCTGACTGACGCGGCCACGGAAGTCGGATTTGAGCTGCACCGCCCTCGCACGTGAAACCTGCGTTGCCGTACCACAGGCCTGGAAGTACAACTAAAAGGGGATATTGGTGGAAAGAGTAGCGTATTTCAACGGGCAGTATCTTCCTGAATCCAAGGTCTGTGTGTCCTTTCGAGACCGCGGGTTCATTCTCGGGGACGCGGTATTTGATGCTGAGCGCACTTTTGCCGGAAAGATTTTCCGTTTGGAGGCGCATATCGACCGGCTGTACCAGTCGCTGGAAAAGGCCAGGATAGATCCGGGCTTGTCTGCGGCTGAAATGACCGAAATCACCCACGAGACGGTCCAGAGAAATCTTGCACTTTTGGGCCCGGCAGAGGATTACTGGGTAATGCAGCGTGTGACCCGGGGGTTGGCCGTGGTCGGCGGCGAACTTTGGCAAAGCACAGGTGCCACGGTGATTGTTGAGTGCACCCCGTTGCCGCTTCGGGCTCGAGCCCCGCTGCTGCGTGATGGTCTTGATGTTTTTACGCCCGCTTTGCGTCGAACACCCCCTGAAAGTCTGGATCCCAACATTAAGAGTCATAACTACCTTAATTTGGTACTGGCCGATCTGGAGGTACGGGATCGTTCGAGTCATGCGTGGGCCGTGTTGCTGGATACCCGGGGTTACCTTTCTGAGGGTATTGGCAGTAATATTTTTCTGGTTAAAGACGGCGTTGTGTTTACCCCCGATGCTCAGTACGTGCTGGCCGGCATCAGTCGGCAGGTGGTTATTGACCTCGCTCTGGCTATAGGCTTGGAGGTGCGGGAGACTGATCTTAGGGTAATGGATGCCACCGAAGCTGATGAGGCGTTTATCACCTCTACCAGTTTTTGTATTTGCCCGGTTCGCACGTACGATGGCGCGACTTTGGGAGCCTCACAGGTCCCCGGGCCGGTCACTCAGCGGTTGAGTGAGGCATTTGCGGGTGAAGTAGGCTATGATTTTGTAAGCCAGTATCTACAAGCGTTGGATTAACTACGGCTTTGATGGAGTTGATATAGTCTTGATACCACAGAAGTAAAATTCCAGTGGTATCTCACCCCAAAAAAAGCGAGCCCAAAAGAAGCATCTAACCCTGGCGAGAAAACGATAACCGGCTTTGACAGGGCGGCCTTCGAAAACGACAATACCAGCCAGCGAAGGACCTTCCCGTTTGGAACTCCTGGAGAATTTCTGCCGTAGAACTCGGGCGGCGGATTTGGTCCGGTTTAATTTTGAGAAAGTACTATGCATACGACGTTAGCCGTTGAGCTTTGGCCCGGCACCCGGGATTCACTTATTGCCAAAACCCTGCTTGTGATCGCCGGCTCGGCTTTGCTGGCAATATCGGCAAAGGTGCAGGTGCCTTTCTGGCCGGTACCGATGACCATGCAGACCTTCGTGGTCCTGGTGCTGGGGATGACCTTCGGATTCCGTTTAGCCTCAGCTACTGGCGCACTTTATTTACTGGAAGGCGCGCTCGGGTTGCCGGTTTTTGCCAAAGGAGCTGGCCTGGCTTACCTCATGGGCCCAACGGGCGGTTATCTGGTGGGCTTTGTGGTAGCGATGGCGGCGATGGGCTATCTTGCAAACCGCGGCTGGGATCGGGCAGTCTTAACCACGCTTGCGGCAATGCTTATCGGCGACGCATTGATCTTCCTTTTTGGCGTGGGTTGGCTGGCCACTGTGGTGGGCGGTGCCAAAGCACTCACTTTAGGATTAACACCGTTCATCGCAGCCGAGATTTTTAAGATTATTCTTGCGGTTATTACTTTGCCCCTGGTTTGGCGATTGATCCGGCGCTGAATCGACCCTTTACTGAACTTTTCTACCAAGGAGAACACATGAGAGACTACCTGCATTTTGATCTTGCAGCGAAGAGCGTACGCCGCGAAACCCTTAGCGGGGATCAGGTCGCGCGGGCCGGGCGGTATTTCATTGCCCGTACCCTGGTCGAATCTGGCGCTGCGACAGTTGATCCGTTATCCACTGCCAATCCCCTTATTTTCTCCGCTGGTCCTTTTGCCGGTACTAATTTCTCCAACGCAAACCGATTGAGCGTGGGTTGTCGCAGTCCGCTGACGGGTGGAATCAAGGAGGCAAACGCTGGGGGCACCTTCGGCTTTGCCTTGGGGCAATTAAGTATTGCAGGATTTACGCTGAATGGTGGATGCAACGAATGGTCAATCATACATATTGCGCTGGATGGTTCCGTCAACTTTAGCCCGGCAGACGATTATCTCGGGCTATCCAATTTTGCCTGCGCCGCGAAACTTCACAAGGAGTTTGGCAAAAAAGTCAGCCTGGGACTTTGTGGCCCGGTAGGGGAGTACCAGGGACTCTTATCCGGAATCTCTTTCAGCGATACTGACCTTCGACCTGCTCGTCTTGCCGCCCGGGGCGGTGTCGGCGCGGTGATGGGTGTCAAAAAGGTGAAGGCAATTGTCGTCGACCTTAACCGTATGCCTGATCTGCACGATCGAAAAAAGGTGATTGGGGCGGTCAAAAAGTACAACGCACTGCTCAAGGAAGACGAGATTGCGCAGAACATGAAGCTCTACGGCACCGCCCTGATGGCCGATACGCAAAATTACCTTGGAGGCCTACCGACCCGCAACTTTTCCTCAGGGCGCCTTGTTGATACGGATCAGGAAGTCTTCCGTTTAGGCGGTGAATTTATCCGCGAACAAAATACCGAACGCGGTGGAGAAACGGCGCATGCATGTATGCCCGGGTGCACTATCGAATGCAGTAACGTCTATGTCGATGCCGATGGCAAAGAGATTGTCTCTCCGGTCGAATACGAAACCATTGGTTTAATGGGGTCGAACTGTGGGTTAACTGATCCCGATGAATTGGCCAGAGTGAATTTCGTCGCCAACGATCTGGGGATCGACACCATTGAAGCAGGCGCCATGATCGCTGTATTGATGGAGGCCGGTCAGGGTCAATTCGGAGACGTTGATTTTATGCTCCGCGCGCTTGAAGAAATTCGGGCAGGATCAGAAAATGGCAAGCTATGGGCACAAGGTACCGCTCGAGTTGGGGCTCACTACGGCGTGGCTCGAGTTCCCGTCATTAAGCAGCAAGCGATCAGCGCGTATGACCCGCGCGTAGTAGAGGGAACTGGTATCACCATGATGATGACGGCGCAGGGCGCTGATCATACCGCGGGCAACCTTCCCAAACTCGACTGCAGTGAGATGAGCGCAGAGCAGATTGTGGCGGCCAGTTTTGATGTGCAACGTATGATGGCTGCATCGGATGCGTTAGGACTTTGCATCTTTGGCCGTTCTGTAACTCACACTCACGCAGACTTTATTGTTAACGCGATCAACGACGCTCTTGGTACGGATTTGCCAGTCTCGTTTTATAACGAGCTAGGTACTGAAACGCTGCGCCTTGAGCACGAATTTAATCGGGCCGCAGGGTTTTGTGATGCAGATGATGACCTTCCCGAGTTCTTTTACGACGAGCCACTGCCACCGATGAATCGAGTCGCACGTTTCCGTGGCGAAGAAGTGAACCGGTATCGGGAATAAATTCCTGGCTGGTTTTTGACTTAGCGTGGCGAGCGGGCTTGTTCGTGGCTAAGGCATTCGGCAGTGTTGCTTTGAGCACGTGAAGGGGCTGTTTCACTGACGAGCCCGAGCAGCAACGGCTCAAATCAATATGCTGCGCTCTCACCACTGCGTTACAGATTGAGTGTGCCCGATGGCGGGAGCGTTGCCGATTGCTGAAAGAAGGGAGCGGGGTTTCAGTAACCCCGGCTCCATAGCAGCCGGATTCAGGGAGGTATTACACGGTTACCGGTCGATTCGACAGTAGTCATCGGCTATTGGACTTGGGCGAAAAGGGTGTTTATCCTTCCTATACTCCCAAACCGGGGTCGGTGACCAACAAAGGGTTCCGCATGCCGAGCTCTTTATAGGTATCGGCAAGTTTGGAGATCCGACCGGGCCCGGTGCGCACGGCCGTAGGGTAATTCCAGTTAACGTTCATTCGTACAAAATCCTGGATAATTTCAAAATAACAGTCCGTTTCCCAGTCCGTACTATGCTTACGGAATTCGCGTTCTTCCCACTGGAGAACTATCGCATCAAGAAAAAGGCGGCCGCAGCGTGGTTGCGGCGGCCGCCTGGAATTGGGAGATGCTGAGAAAACGTCTAACTGGCGTTGTAAATGCCCCCCGCTGCCTCCCTGATACGTTTGTATTCCTTGAAGATGCCGACCACCTTCGCTTCAATTTCGCCCTCTTCGGCAACCTCGTCCCAGAACCTGGCAGCGGCATCTTCGACCTCTCGCCATTGCTCTGCGGGAACGGTCTCGACTTTCAACTTGGTGCCGTCGGCACGCAGCTTGGCCTCGCCACCCCAGTACCACTGGTTACGATACTCATGGCTAGCTTCGACGCTGGCCATGACCACTGCCTTCAGGTGCTTGGGAAGATCGGCCCAGCGCTTTTCATTGACGAACCATGAACCGATCCAGGCTCCCGAGACGTTGTTGGTCAGAAAGTAGTCCGTCACATCGGCCCAGCCAACAGCGTAATCCTCTGTAATGCCGGACCAGGCCATGCCGTCGAGTTCACCTGTCTGAACGGCAACCTCGGCGTCCTCGTAGGGGATCGAGACAGGCACGACGCCGAACTGCGCCAGGAAACGGCCCGCGGTCGGGAAGGTATAAAGCCGCAATCCTTTGAGGTCGTCGAGGCTGGTGATCCGCTTCTTCGTATTGAAGTTGCATGGATCCTGACCGGCCGCTGACAGCCAGACAACGCCGCCGACTTTCTTGTAAGCATCCGACCAGATCTTGTCGAAACCATACTGATGAAACAACACAGGCACGTCCAGGGCATGTCTCGTTCCCATCGGGAAATAACCACCGAACTGGCGCACTTCTGTCGGAGATGCCATCGAATCGTCATCGGAGTGAACCGCGTCGATGGTGCCCTTTTGCAAGGCACGAAACAGTTCACCGGTGGGAACCAACTGGTCGGCATAAAACAACTCGACCTGCAATTCACCATTGGATGCGTTATTGATTGCATCGATAGCAGGTTTGGTGACGTGCTGACCCAGGGCCGACCCGGCGTAAGTCTGGAAGCGCCACTTGATCGGCTCCTGGGCCATTATGGCCGGGGCGGCCAGCGTGGCGGCACCCGCTACTGCGGTTGTAGCACCGACTTTCTTGAGAAAGTCACGTCTGTTGGTATTTGCTGATTTGGTTTTCTTCATTTCATTTTCCTCTTTACTTTGGGGTTGTTAAAACGTGCCTTGCATATTCTCCTCGGCACAATACTCGTAGAGTGTCTTCTCAATCAGACAACAACTATTTTCCATAGTGCCAATTAGGCAGCCATAGTGCAATTTCGGGAAATATCATCACAATTGCCAAACCAAAAGTCATCACCAATACAAATGGGGTGATCGATCGGTAGATGTCCGACAGCGTGATCTCTGGCGGCGCCATCGCCCGCATCAAGAACAGGTTGTACCCGAACGGAGGAGTCATATACGCAATCTGGCAGGTGATCGTGTACAGGACACCATACCATACCAGGTCGAATCCAAGTGCTCCAACCAGCGGAACATATAGCGGGGCGACGATGATGAGCATCGCCGTGTCATCCAGGAACATCCCCATGAGGATGTAGGAAACCTGCATCATGATCAGCACTTCCCAGGGACTCAACTCCATTCGGCCGATAAAGAAGAACTCGATAGCCTTAACCGCACCGAGACCGTCGAATACCGCCCCGAAGCAAAGTGCCGCGAGGATGATCCACATGAACATGCAGGACACCTGGAGGGTTTTGCGGAGCGTGGTTTCCATCACCTTGTAGGTCAAACGGCCTTTGACCAGAGCTACCAGGGTGGCAACTGTAGCACCTACCGCCGAGCTTTCGACTAGGCTGGTTACCCCCATGACGAAAAGGCCCGTCATCGAAAAAAAGATCAGAAACGGCAGAATACCCGCGCGCAGCAGTTTTAATTTTGTGCTCCAGGAAACTTCCCGTTCTTCTTTTGCGAGTGGAGGGCCGAGATGCGGCTGAAGCCGGCAGCGCACTGAGATGTAAATTACGAAAAGGCCTGCCATCAGAAGGCCGGGAAACACGCCGGCCAGCCATAATTGCCCCACGGGCTGACGGGCAATCATACCGTACAGCACAAGAACAACACTGGGCGGTACCAGAATACCAAGCGAACTGCCTGCCTGGATGACCCCGGTCACCATGATCTTGTCGTAGCCGCGACGCAGCAGTTCCGGCAGCGCAATGGTTGCACCGATCGCCATCCCCGCAACCGACAACCCGTTCATCGCCGATATGATGACCATCAGCCCTATCGTACCGATCGCCAGCCCGCCATGGATGGGGCCCATCCAGACGTGGAACATTTCATACAAGTCGTCGGCAATTCGCGATTCCGACATGATGTAGCCCATGTAGATGAACATCGGCAGCGTCATCAACGGATACCACTTCATCAGCTTGATGATGGAGGTGAATGCCATCTCCGATCCGCCATCGCCCCACAGCAATAAGGCCGCAAATGCACCTACGAACCCTATCGCGCCGAACACGCGCTGCCCGGTGAGCAGCATCAGCATCATGGTCGTGAACATCAACAGTGCGATGAATTCGTAGCTCATGACAGTGATATACCTCTGGCGGCAGCCAGATCCTTGAAAAATTGCGAGATTGCCTGAAGCAGCATGAACAGGATTCCAATGTTTATTATCACCTTAATGGGCCACATGTAAGGCCGCCAGATCGAATAGCTTCGCTCCCCGTATTCAATTGCATAATAGGTGCTGGAAAGACTGCCATACAGCAGCAGGACGAGGTATGCGATCATGACAAGCGTGGTTGCGGCGTCCCACCTGTTTTTCGTGCGCGGCTTCCATCGGCTGTACAACAGATCCATGCGCACATGGCTGTCGGTCTGCAGCGAGTAGGCGCCGCCAAGCAGGAAATAAGCCACCATCAGAAACTGAGCGAACTCATAGGTCCACAAAGACGGATCGAAGAAGGTCTTTGATATCGCCGAGTAGAACAACACCCCGACCATGACGAAAATAACCAGCATCGTCACCCGACCGATGCGGTAGTTCACATTGTCAACGACACGTACGTAGCGCTTTATGAATTCATGCACAATGTTGTTTTTCCGATTGACCGAAAAGCGACTGGCATCGCCCGATTATTCTTATTGAGGCAGCCCTTTACGTGGCGCGCAAGAAAACCTGCCGGGTTGCTGCAATCATGTGCGAACCAACATTCCATTGTCAACGAACATTGTTTCTCCATTTACAAAGCTAGCCTCAGAACTGGCCAGGAATAGTGCCGCGTTGGCGACTTCCTCCGGTTCACATATGCGGCCCTGGAGGCGGCAGATATCTTCTTCAGTGACCTCCACACCATATTCCCGGAGTTCCTTGAGTTCACGTATTCCGTGTGCCGTTCTGATAAATCCAGGACAAACAGCGTTGCAACGGATTCCGTCGTCACGGTACTCCGTCGCAATGGCGCGGGTAAACATATGACATGCGCCCTTGCTGGTGCAATAGAGGACTTCCATGGGGGTTCCCGCAACTGCCGATATCGAAGAGGTGTTAACGATTGCACCCCCTTGATCGAGCATGGATGGCAGTACCGCTTTGGTCATCAGGAACATGGATTTGACATTGATAGCCATCATCCTGTCCCAGTCACTTTCGGTCGTTTCAAGAAATGGCTTGATAATTACGGTGCCGGCATGATTGAAGAGGACGTCAATTCGATTGTCAAAAAGCCTGTTCGCTTTATCAATCGCTTCATCTACCTCGTCATTCAAGGATACATCTGCCCTGACGAAACTGACCTTGCCGCCAGCCTCGCGGATCTTTTCAACGAGTGCCAAGCCCGCCTCTTCCTGAATGTCAACAATGACGACATTGGCGCCCTCCCGGGCGAAGACCTCCGATGCAGCGCCTCCGGCCCCTGCAGCACCCCCAGAAACCACTGCGTGCTTTCCTTCAAGTCTCAATCCGGGCATTGTATTCCTCCGATTTGTGGCCACGCAGGGTGGCAGTAACACGCACGCTTTCCATTCTTGTGTATTGGTTAGCGTTTTAAGACTAAGATAAAGACAGAGATGCGGGCAACTTTATTTTACTCATCAAATTATTTGTACCCGCATTCAGCTGGGCGGTTCTCAATCTGGCACTTCTAGAAGTATCTACCAATGTTACCAGTTACCGCCGCCAGTCGACCTGTCAGATCTATCTGATTCATAGATTAATAACCTTGGCTATAATAACCTTGCTTATTATTAGCCAGCCTACTACATGATTGCCATGCAACGTGAAAATCTAGATCGTAATTTTGGGTTTATTCTTAATGATGTCTCCCGGTTAATGCGAACCAACTTTGACCGAAGAGCAAAATCCATCGGGTTGACCCGATCGCAGTGGTGGGTCCTGACACACCTTTATCGTCGCGACGGACTTGTTCAGGCTGAATTGGCCGAAATTCTGGAAATAGAACGACCCACCCTTGGCCGACTGCTCGATCGCCTGGAAGCAAAAGGATGGCTTCGCCGTGAACCCGACCCTGGTGACCGCCGTGTCAAGCGGGTGTATCTGACCGACGAAGTCAAACCTGCCATGAAATCGCTTCGCCGAATCGCGGCTGATCTCCGTCAAGAGGTGCTCGAGGGGTTGAACGAGAAGGAACGAGAGCGGTTAGTCGATAGCTTGATTCACTTGAAAACAAATCTGCTGAATCTGCCCGTGACCAATAAGAGTAAGGCGTGATGCCGGAGCAAAAATTTTTCTCCATGTTGAGCGGTCGCAGGCTGAAACGAACTTTTTTTCTTGTCGTTGTCCCGCTAGCGGCCATTTGTGTGGCCCTGTATCTATACGCGGCTGGCGGCCGGTATGTCAGCACGAACAACGCCTATGTGAAAGCCAATGTCATCATCATCAGCACAGAGGTTTCAGGTCGGGTCACCTCCATGCTGGTCGCGGATAACCAGGCTGTTGAAGCCAATGATATTTTGTTACAGCTGGATTCTTCACCGCTCGAGATCGCACTCAATCGGGCCCGAGCGCAGATGGCAGTGATCCGAACCGAACTCGAATCTTTGCGTGCCGATTACGGCGAAACCGTTGTTCAGGCCCAACTGGCCGAGGACAAAGTGCGATATCTCGATCGACGTTACAAACGCCAACGAAAACTACTGAAGCAAGGTCTGAGTAGTGAAGAAAAGCATGACGAAGCCAGGCATGACCTGCAGGTTGCAAGACGTGAGGTGAAAATCATTGAACAACGTGTACAGCGAGTGCTGGCCCAACTCGCAGGCAATAAACTACTACCGGCCGACCAGCATCCACGTTATCTGGCCGCTCAAACAACCTATGATCAAGCGGCGGTTGACCTAAAGGCCGCCACTATCCGCGCGCCCGCCTCCGGTGTCGTCAGTAATATGAAACTGCAGGTGGGTGAGTTCGCGCAGGCCGGCAAACCGATATTCACCCTGATAGAGAATCAACCGATCTGGATTGAAGCCAATCTCAAGGAAACGCAACTTACCCATATTCTGCCTGGGCAACAGGCGACCATTGTGGCCGATGCCTACCCCGACAAAATTTGGGAATCTGTAATCAGCAGCATCGCACCAGCCACCGGCGCTGAATTCTCAATCCTACCCCCACAGAACGCATCGGGAAACTGGGTCAAGGTCGTTCAGCGCATACCCATCAACCTTGCAATAACTAATCAGGCAGGTGACCCCCAGTTGCGGGCAGGGATGACGGTGTTAGTTCGAATCGATACCCGCCGAAAACGCGAACTGTCAGGACAAATACGTGACCTGCTGGGCGAACGGGATGTGCTGGAACTGATCCGGGATGTGGGCCAGAAAGCGATGGTCTGGCGTAATCGGGACAGCGGCTCCTGACTCTGTACCGACTTAAGTAGGCGGGGCTTGTCAATTTAAAGCAAAACGAATTGGTCGAGGCAGAATTAAGTAAAAACGTCGGCTAGATCAAGTCGTATGGCGCGGGGTTTCAAGAGCATCAAAACCGAGGAACACACCTTATGGCCTGCACTCGATCAATATCCTGTTCCAGTACATCACGACTGACTTTCATTTTGATTGGCCGGAGTCCGTGTGCCAGAAATCCTTCCGGCTGAGCAAGCAACTGATCAAAGGCGAAATCGAGATCAATGCCACCCGCGCAAGCTTTTGCTTCACAACGGCCACCGCCGAGCAATCGCCACATCGGCTTGTTGGCGGCTTTAGTCCACAGGACCTATAAAACGACCCCGGCAGCGGCCATAGGAAACACAGCTAATCCGTCGCGGCCTACAAAATGGACGTGCCAGCACATCTCCTCACAAAAGCCTTCAATAGAAACTGAGCTGAGGCAAGAATAGACGTAGCAAGATCCTGCCCGATAAACTTGCGGATGGCTGCGGCAGCAATATTGTCAACGATATAGGTGTAGTCTCGCCCCTCCGGACCTCGGGCGTCGGTCAGCCACCCAGCGATCAGGCCAAAGTGAGCAATCTCGCCATGGGTCGAATCAGCTGATGCTAACGGTAAGGGTATTCGGAAATGGTCGACTGCAATGCTCTTAATCGTGAACATTTTCCTCATCCTCCTTCACCGTTACAAGTCCTCCCCCTTTCTTCCAGCGAATTAACAATACGAGTGGAATAAATGCAAATGCTGTGATCGAAAACATATAAAACGAATTATTGTAACCAATCATGGCAGCCTGGCGACCGATCTCACTGCCCAGATGACTCAGCCCCTCGGTAGTTGTTGCACTCCACCCGCCACTCGCCCAGGGTAAATCGAAATTCTGATTGAACGGTGATATATGATCTGTCATTTCGGCATAACGTTGGCTGCTGGTTCGCATGATGACGGCCATACTGATGGAAATATAGATACTGCTCCCCATATTACGGATCAAATGATAAAACCCCGTAGCTTCATCCAGATATTTCTGGTTCAAAGTGGAAAAGGTGATGGCCGTAATCGACGGCCAAAGGAGTCCAACCCCGAATCCCTGCACAATCATAGGCCAGAAAAGATCGGCCAGCATGACGTTAAGATCCATCTGTGCCATGTACCATCCGGAAATTCCTTGGGTGGCAAAGCCAGCCACTACCATCAAACGTGGGTCAATTCGACTCCCCATTATCATAAAGAAAAAGCCGGCCAGGGTACCCAAGCCTCTGATCGCTAGCACATACCCGATGACCGAGTCTGGGTAACCTCTCAAATTCTGCAGCAGTGTAGGCAACAGCGTAATTGGCGTGAAGTTGAGGAGGCCAAAAACAAACATCAGCGCCACCCCGACGGCAAAATTTCGGTCTTTAAATAATATCGGCCGGAGGAACGGTCGATCTGTCGTCGCCACACGTGCCAAAAAAATGTATAAAGCAGCGACGGCCAGGCAAGTCAGAATAATAATCTCGTAGGAATCAAACCAATCCGCCCGCTGGCCGCGATCCAACGTAATCTGCAGACAAGTCACCGCTGCAGACAAAGCCAGAAACCCTGCCCAATCGAATCGAACGACAGTTCGGGTGGATGTGTCCCGAATGAAAACCAAAACCGCCACCAATGCCACTAGCGTAAATGGTACGATCATAAAAAATACCCAGCGCCAACTGTAGGCTTCACTCAGGTAACCACCGGCGACAGGGCCAATGATCGGTCCTATGATGACCCCCATTCCGAAGAACGCCATTGCCTTCGCGTACATATGCCTTGGAAAAGTTGATTGGACAATGGCCTGGCACACCGGCGCCAAGGGTGCTCCGAAAATGCCTTGTAGTACCCGAAAAAAGATCAGCGTACCCAAGGAATTAGCGAGCCCACAGGCCAGTGAGGCAATAGCAAAACCGATGATGGCGTAGATCAAAAGACGCCGACGTCCGAAACGACCCACCAGCCAACCTGACAAAGGGGTGGCGACTGCGGTGGCAGCAATATTGAAGGTCACGACCCATGTAATCTGGTCCTGCGTGACTGATAACGCACCTTGCATCTGCGGCAACGACACATTCGCAATGGTGACTGTCATGGCATAGAGGATAGTGACCAACGTACACGTACCCAGAATAACGGCACGCTGGACTAACACACTCCGTCCTTGGTCAGGCGATGAAAGATCAACCGGTTCGTTCATTCAATTTAAGAGGTAGATGAAGGGGGCGTCAGGGAGTGTTATCTGGGGCACGCATGCTGTTTGTTACCAGCGTCACCGGCTTGAGCCGATCCAACTCTATCGGATCATCGCACAGTACTGCCCGGCTTTCACTAGCCATTTGGCGAAACAGCGCAGAGATAATCGCCCGCTGCGGGATGGATCAAAGCTGCAGGATCGAGCTGAAAGATTGGCCTCTCAAATACCCACGATCGGTTGAATGGGTGATCCGTCACTAAAGCGAGAGAATCGAAAGGGCGTCGGGTCGACCAGTGGGGCGCCACCGGTCATAAGGTCTGCCGCGAGCTCTCCTGCTGCGGGCCCAATGCCAAAACCGTGCCCTGAAAATCCAGTCGCGATATAGAGTCCTGGGTGGCTGTCCACCTCGGAGATAACTGGAACCGCGTCCGGGGTTACATCGATCATGCCAGCCCAGCGCTGTGCAATCGGGACTCCCTGAAACGAAGGGAAATCGCGCACCAGACCCTCGTGAGCGCTCTCAATAGAGCTGGCCAGAGGGGTCGGATCCAGAATACGCTGGGACTCAAAAGGTGAGGGTGCATCAAGTGCCCAATGCGTTGGTTCGCGCCACTCGGTGGCAAATCGTGATGACCACCGAATTCGCAAATGAGATCGCGCCATCCACGCAAGCCTGGTGTAGGCCGGAAGAAACCGGACCGCATCAGGGACCATTTCCAGATCAATCTTGCTGCGGCTGCCCGAAGCGACGGTATACCCTCCATCAAGGCGTCGCCGCAATGAGAAATCCGGCCCGCTAGCGCAACACTCTGGGCCGTTATTATGTGGCGCTGTTCTGAAAACGGAGGATCGCACCTTGAGCTGTGGAAGGATAATGCCCAAATTGCGACAGAACAATCGTGACCAGGCCCCTCCAGCAATCAGCACAGACTGAGCCCGGATCGCACCGCGTTCGGTCACAACCAACTGAGAATCACCCCCGACCGATTCCAGCCCCCGTACCGCCGTGTTGGTAAGAATGAAAGCCCCAGCGCGTTGCGCCGCACGGGCGATTGCCGGCGCGGCCATGGACGGTTCCGCCCGACCATCTGATGCGCAATGCAGCGCGCCAGCCCACGCCCGGCTCGTACCAGGTAGCAGTGAGCCGGTGTCCTTAGAGTTGATTAATTGGGCATTAATGTCAAAGGCTCGGGCATGTACTAACCAGGCCCGTCGATCCTCCATCGCCTGTTCGTTTTCAGCAAGATATAAAGTGCCGCAGCGAGTAAATCCGGTTGCCTCGCCAGTGCGGTGATCCATATTGGCCCATCGGGCAAGAGAGGTGATCACCAGAGGTAATTCACGCGGGTCCCGGCCTTGTTGGCGACACCAGCCCCAATTGCGGGAGGATTGTTCGGCGCCGACCTCTCCTTTTTCACAAAGGACGACTGGAATGCCCCGTTCTGCCAGGGTCAGAGCAGCACTGACCCCGATAATGCCGCCACCGATAATTAATACCTCGGTAGAGTCAGGTAGGGTTTCACTACAGGCGACGGCGTCTACCGGTGGACCCATGATGTCAGGGCAGGACTTTGCCGGGGTTAAATAAGCCGTCAGGGTCGATTGCCTTTTTCAGGCTTTGCATCAGGCCCACCGATACCGGATCTTTGTAACGTTGCATTTCCTCAAGTTTGAGCATTCCAATGCCATGCTCGGCACTGAAGGAGCCACCCAGAACATCGACAATATCAAAGACAATCCGGTTCATCTCTTCCCACAATGACAAGTATTCCTGGGCATCCATCTCGGGTGGCTGGGAGAGGTTGAAATGAATATTTCCATCCCCGACGTGGCCAAAAGCGCAAGGTCTGATGCCGGGCAGGCGGTCTTGGACCGCATCGACTGCGCGGTGGATGAACTCGGGAACCAGTGAAACCTTGACTGAGATGTCGTGCTTGATGCTGCCGCCCTCAAATCGTTGCGCTTCGACGATTCCTTCCCGCAAATGCCATAGTCGTTCCGCCTGGGTTTCGTTG
>JABINT010000153.1 GCA_018698075.1 Acidiferrobacteraceae bacterium | reverse complement strand
TTTTTGTTTGCCATAGCCTCCGGCGAGAGTCGCCTGTGTAAGACCCAGTGCCAACGCGGCGCCCAGTAACGCCCTGGGCCACAATTTCGATTTCTTTAGTGCAGACATATCTCACTCCTTGGGGTTTTAAGCATGACTGACAATTTTGCACGGGCCTGCGTGCGGATGCAATCCAGCGAGATGTCGTAGTCATCTAGGGGTTATCCTGGGATTTCGCGGCTTGAGTCAGTTGCTCCGATAAAACTTGAGTGGTAGACCTCCAGCGCACAATTGCTTCGGCCTTACCCTGATAGGCGAGCACACCGATCGTGTGGGTGTCAGTTAGCGCTGTCGCGGTGCCGGTCAGCAGGCCAAGGGCTGTTACGATCGAGCTGATTTTCACAGCGGATACGCACATCAGTTGGACACCCTCCCGGCATTGGCGTTATCGTTCGAGCAACGCATAAAATCAACCACAAGGGTGTTGGGTCATAGGCCGTAATGATTTCGCTTGGCCGGGGGAGGGGGCGCGATCGCTGGCTGTGTTACCTTCCCGGTGGGCCTGAAGGCGGGCTTACCAATGGGAACGCTACCCGTACAACAAGGAGCACGTCATGAGTGACGAACTGTGGCAATTGAGCGCTTGCGATGTAGCGCAAGGTATCCGTGATCAGCGTTTTACCAGTGAGGCAGTCGTGGCATCGGTGACAGAGCGCATGGCGGCCCACAACCCCCGACTCAATGCCATAGTGCTTAACCTTGGTGATGAAGCCCTGATGCAGGCGCGTCTGGCCGATGCCAGCGTCAAAGCCGGGGCGCCGCTGGGGCCATTGCACGGTGTGCCTGTTACGATCAAATCCAATATCGATGTCAAGGGTCAGCCCACGCCCAATGGCCTGCCCGCCTTTGCTGATCTCATCGCGCAGGATGATTCCCCGGTGGTGAGCAACCTGAAAAATGCTGGTGCAATTATTATCGGGCGCACCAATACGCCGGAGTTGTCGATGCGTCTGACGACCGACAACCCACTGTACGGTCGCACGCTTAACCCCTGGGATGACAACGCCAGCCCGGGCGGCTCTTCCGGCGGCGCTTCATCTGCCGCGGCTGCTGGGTTTGGTCCGATTCATCACGGCAATGACATTGGCGGGTCGCTGCGCTGTCCCGCTTTTAACTGCGGTCTATCTACCGTCAAACCCACTTTCGGCCGGGTGCCGGCCTATTTGCCCTCGGCACCTGCGGAGCGAGGGATGCTGGCCCAGTTGATCTCGGTGCAGGGTGCCATCTGCCGCGAGGTGCGTGACGTGCGCCTGGCGCTCAAGGTCATGGCTGGACATGATGCGCGCGACCCTTTTTGGATGCCGGTGCCTTTTGACAATTGGCCCAGCGAGCCTTCCCCTATCCGTGTCGGTGTAACGACCGAGTCCTACGGTCACCCCATTCACCCGCAGATCAGTCAGGCGATCGATCAGGCAGCAGGATACCTGTCGGATGCGGGTTATGCTGTTGAGCCGGTGACTACGCCTTCGGTAGACGATGCAGCGAAGGCTTGGTTCACTTTTCTGGGGGCGGAGCTTGAGACTTTCATGATGCCACTGGCGCGCGAGCATGGCAGTGCAACCATCCAGCAGATTTTTCAGTGGTATTTCCAGATGGGTGAGGCAGCCGATGCGGCGGCTTACCGCGAGGGGATCAAGGAGCGTACGGCAATGACCCGTCAATGGGATGTATTTCTTGAGCAAACACCTTTAGTGCTGACCCCGTATTTCCTGCAGCCCACCCCCGAGTGGGACTGCGATGCGAAAAGCCTTCAAGGCACGCGGGATGTTTTCAACGCGGCGATCTACAGCACCGGCATCAACTGGGTCAGCCTGCCGGCTGGGGTCACCCCGATCGGCTTGATCGAAGGATTGCCCGCCGGGGTGCAGCTGATCGGCCGACGCTACCGCGAGGATATGATTCTTGACGCCATGGCGGCGATCGAAGCCCGAGTCGGTGTGCTGGCCCGGGAATTGTGGGCGCGCGAGCGCTGACCTTCGCTGCCGCCGGCTCAGGTTTGGCCTTGGTCGACCCGGTGAGTTTCAAACTCAGCGGGTGAGGTGAACTCGATCAACTCCACGTCCTCGGAGCAGGCGAGTTCATCGTGGATAATGCCCGCAGGCTGCAGGCAACTGTCACCGGCGCGAAAGGTCAACTCGCCCTGTCCCTCGTAGGTAAAGCGGATCCACCCTTTGAGTACATAGATCATTTGGAACTCAAGGTCGTGTTCGTGCGGCCCGGTGTGAGGAAATTCCGACACCGGTTTTTTTACGCGGATGACGTGAGCGTTGTAGCGCCCGCCGGTGGCCTCGCTGATACCCAGGTCCCGGTATTCAAAAAATTTTCGCAAGCCCTGGGTCCATTGCGCGTCATCCGCGCGAGCTGTGCAGAATTTCTGTGGGGTGTGATTCATGAGAGCTCCTTTGGATTGACAACAATATCGCCTGCGCCGCAGCACTGCCTCGGCGATCACCACTTAAGTAGGACACAGCTTCTTTGCGTCTGCAAGTGCGACCCGATCGGGTCATAGTTTGGGAAACTGATAACCCCTTGTAAAAGCGGGGTAAATGGCTCGACACAAAGGATCGGGTGCTTGAAAACCCAGGAAAACGACCTCATCTTAGTACTATGAAAAGCAATCAACCAGTAGCAGATGTAGCCCCAGCGGCGAGCCTCGCCACTATCCAGGCGACCCTTTTGCGCGATGCGGTGATGACCGCTTACTCGATCACAGGCAGCCTGTCGGCTGCGACGGTATTGTGTTCCAGTTTGGTCGATGAAGATGTCCCTGAGCAACACCAGGCGGCGGCGGTATTGTCGCGGCTGCATCACATCGCGATGAACCGGCCCAAGCACTGAGCAATGCTGTCAGCGAATCATGTAGGCTTTCTTCACAGTTTCGGTGACACGGCAGATACCTGATCGGCCTGCAGGGAAGAAAGCCGCCGGGTCGGTACCCACCTGGATAATCTCGCTGTCATCGTGCTCGTAACAAGCCTCGTCAGCGAGCAAGTGGCAGAATCATCCCGCGCCAGCTGGCACCGCCGGTGTCCGGGAGCGCGCTCCCAGTAGTCACATTCGGATTGTCCACTTTCACCCTTGTGCAGCAGACCGCCATGTGTGTGCGATGTCCCGGGTTCATGCTCTGCGGTGAACTCCAGTCGGCGAGTTCATTATTGTTGCAGCGGCCGGTTCAGTACGGCAGAGTTTCATCTGTAATTGCCTTCGATGGTTCGTTGTAATTTTGGTTGTTTGCACTGTGCACCCAGATACTGATAATGCATCGGGCAGCAGTAAACGTCACCCGGGGTAACGAAGCACAGCCATGATTGATAGCGACAGCGCGGATTTTTTTGTACTTGCCCACGAGCGCGGCCATGAGGTCGACGCACTGCCGCTGTGGGCGGGTGCCCGACCCGACCTGGTCCAGTTCGACGATGACCCGCCGCCAGTAAAACGGGTTGACCTGTTCGATTTGCCTGGGGTTTTCCAGTTGCACAATGTGTTATCGCCGGCTGAATGCCGGCAGTTTCGCCTGATCACCGATACCCTGGGCTATCACACCGATGCGCCGGTATCGTTGCCGCACAGCGTGCGCCACATGGCTAATCTGAACTGGGTGGTTGATGATCAGATCTGTGAGGCGGTGTTTGCGCGCTGTCAGCCACAACTGACCGATCACATCGGTGGTGCGCCCAGCCTGGGTCTGAACGCGCGATTTCGCTTCTATCGTTACCAGGCCGGCGATTACTTCAAGCCGCATACTGACGGATCGTGGCCCGGTAGCCGTGCAGTGGACGGCTGCTTACAGGCCGACGCCTTTGGTGATCGCTGGAGCCAATTGACTTTCCTGCTGTTTTTGAGCGATGACTTTGAAGGGGGGCATACGCGCTTTTATCCAGACGGGCTCGAAGGCGAGGCGTTTCCTGTGCGCACACCGCTTGGCAGCGCGTTGTGTTTTCCCCATGGCGGGCATCCACAGCAGTGCATACACGCAGGCGAGACGGTGCGGCGCGGTATCAAGTACATCATCCGCACCGAAATACTCTACGGCCGTACCCCGGGTGCTGAAGCGCTGCAGCGCGACTGGATTTACTGAAGCTCTTGACCGTAGTCGCGTACAACCTCGGCCACCCGAATCCGGTAATTGCGGAACAGGCCCCGATCTTTGGCTTCGCCCTGGGCGGCACTATGCTCCACATGCTGGTGCCAGCGCGATACTGCATCCATGTCTTCCCAGGTAGATAGGGAGACAAAGCGACCGCTCGCGGCAATACTCTCGAAACGCTCAACACTTATAAAACCTTCAATCGTTTTTACTGCCTCGCTCAGTGCCGCGGCCAGTTCAAAATAACGATCCTGATAGGCTGGATCTGGCTCAAATTCGAATATGACAATCACCATAGTAGTCGCCTCAGCGCGTGGGTATTGTTTAGGGTGCGTGTGTTATGGTGCCTCCCAGTGTAACGCGGACAGGGCAGGCGAATGACGCGACGTACGCGAAGTACTAATTTTCTGCGACCGCTGTATCGCCTGGGTTGGCTGGTAATCTGGAGTACCTGGTTGGCCACGCTGGTGTTGCTCGTGCCTACCCTGATGCCTCATGACGACGTCGTTGGCTGGGGATTCGTGACCCTGGCGGCAACGAGTGTCGCCTACCTTTTGCATCGCTTGTGGGACTGGTACGTTGTGGGCCGCCCCCTGCCGCGGCGCTGAGTGTGAGTGCCGGCACCGGTTTGCCCTTGATTGACTCTGTTTTGTCGTAGTAACGGAGCAAGTAAACCCGAGTGATCTCGGCACAAGCCTGATCGTTAGTTTAGATCCAGTGCGAAGGTAGCGACTCTATCTTTATCGCTGCAAAGATGAAAATTCATGACTTGCCCAGGCTTGATCGAAACTGCTGAAGGCGGGAGAAGTGAATTGAACCCGGAGAGTACCTCGGTGAATACCGAGTGGTGCTCATTAATGACCGGTCGCCTCACCGTGAAAGCCAGGTCGCCGACTTCCTGATCTTCGACCTCAAGCGTGACGTGTGAAAGCTTGGCCTGGGAATTTGCCCAGCCAGAGATACTGATCGACCCATTTTTATAGATCAGGACTTGATCAATATGCATCAGACATACGACAGAGTTGTCGCCCGCGATCCTATTTGGAACCTGACTGGGAACAATCACTTTCACTTGGGGAGCAAGGGCGAAGGTAGCGACTCTATCTTTATCGCTGCAAAGATGAAAATTCATGACTTGCCCAGGCTTGATCGAAACTGCCGAAGGCGGGAGAAGTGAATCGAACCCACAGAGTACCTCGGTGAATACCGGGTAGAGTTTACCAACATCTGGTCTTCTGACCACAAACGCCAGGTCACCGACTTCCTGATCTTCGACCTCAAGAGTAACGTGTGAAAGCTTGGCCTGGGAATTTGCCCAGCCAGAGATGTTGATTGATCCATTTTCATGGATTACAAGTCGATCCACGGCGATCATGCATTTGATGGAGTCATTTCCTGTAATCTTATGGGGAGCTTCATCTGGATTAATAGTG
>JABINT010000133.1 GCA_018698075.1 Acidiferrobacteraceae bacterium | reverse complement strand
TGGCGAGCCTCTTCTTCTTCACGGGCTGCCTGCTGCACCTCTTCTTGCTGGCGCTGCAATTCTCCGCGTCGAATGTAGGTCCGTCTCTTTTTGACCTCAACGTGGACGGTTCGCGACGGTCCAGTGCGAGAATTCTGCTTGACCGCGCTTGTTGTTCGGCGACTGAGCGTTACTTTTTGTTGCACACCCTCGGCTGACGGTCGGGCTTTTCCCCCCCGAAGATAGCCCAAGAGGGTATCGCGCTCAGTATCATCGAGGGTGCCGTCTGCACCCTTTCCCTGGATGCCTGCGTTGTCGAGCTGCTGAAGCAGTTTGTCGCCGCTGATCCCAATTTGTTCAGCAAGTTTCTTGATGGCTACGGAAGGCATAAAGTTATCCAGCTCCGGTTCTTTTACGGTGCGTTCTGCGCTTCGACAAACCACGGGGCTCGCGCAGTCATGATTAATTCACCGGCTCGGACTTCGTCGATTCCGGTCAGTTCGACCAATTCATCGGTGGCGCACTCCGCAAGTTCTTCCATGGATCGGACTCCATTCGAGGCAAACAGTACTGCAGTCTCCTCGTCCATACCTTCCATGTTCTGCAGGTCCGACTCCGGCCGAGTGCGTTCTAACTCCGCGATCTCCCGGATATCCAGAAAATCCCGGGCACGTTCGCGCAATTGCTCGACGAGTTCCTCATCGAATCCTTCAACATCCAGCAATTCCTGTACTGGCACATAAGCAACCTCCTCAGGGGTCACGAATCCTTCTTCAACCAGGACTCCGGCCACTTCCGCATCTATATTCAGTTGGGTCATCAAACGCTCGCATGATTGCTGAGCCTCCTGCTCGGCCTTCTCAGCGGCAGCTTCATCAGTCATGATGTTGAGTTCCCAACCCGTCAGATCTGATGCCAAACGAACGTTTTGCCCGCCACGCCCTATCGCAAGCGACAATTGCGCTTCTTCGACGACAACATCCATTGCCTTAGATTCCTCATCAACCAGAATCGAGTCCACATCAGCCGGTTGTAGCGCTTTAATCACAAACTCAGCAGGATTTTCAGACCAGGTTATGATGTCGATTCTTTCCAGATTAATCTCGTTGGATACACTTTGTACGCGGGCCCCTCGGATTCCCACACACGCACCTACCGGGTCAATCCGCTTATCTTGAGAGCGAACAGCAATTTTCGCCCGCGATCCTGGGTCTCGTGCCGCACCAAGGATCTCTATTACCCCCTGGCCTACCTCAGGCACCTCTAACTGGAAAAGTTTGATTACGAGTTCCGGACTGCGTCGGTCGACAATGAGTTGCGGGCCGCGAGGCTCCGAGCGAACTTCTGAGAGAATCGACTTGATCCGGTCACCGCTACGCAGGATCTCCCGGTCTATCCAGTTCGACCGTGGCAAGGACGCTTCAACTCCCTCAAGATCGACGATCGCCTCACGATTGCCTACCCGTTTGACCACGCCCTGAACCATCTCCCCTACGCGATCTTTGAATTCCTCATAGACCCGCGCTCTTTCTGCTTCCCGGACTTTTTGGCTTATGACCTGTTTCGCCGCTTGGGCTTCGATCCGGCCAAAGCTCGCAACCACCTCGAGTGGTTCCTCAACAACCCCGCCAACCTCGTGAGACTCATCGGGATAACTGATCTCGGCTGCGGGCAAAGTCATCTGCCGCGCGGGGCTTTCAACGGCTGCATCATCTTCCATGATTTCCCATTGGCGAAAGGCTTCATAGTCTCCCGTTTCTCGATCAATCTTGACGCGCACCTCGATATCTTCACGATTGCGCTTTCGAGTTGCCGTGGCAAGTGCCGCTTCAATTGCCTCAAATACGATGTCGTGGCCAATGTCCTTCTCTTTGGACAACACATCGGCCATCATTAAAACGTCATCTTTGGTCATTTTTCGCTCTCCATAGCGAATCGCTTGCGCAGATCAATGGCCTGTTCGCCGGGGGCCGGGTGCCACCAGGTTAGCCTTTTCAATATCGTTAAACGGCAGTTCATAGGGCTCTCCATCTACCTCGACCACGACCGAGTCAGCTCCAACCTCCGAAAGGGTTCCAGTGAATCTGCGCCGGCCCATCTGCAGGCTGCGCATAGTGACTTTTACCTGATCGCCCTGGAACCGACTGAAATGCTCAGGGGTCACCAGCGGTCGATCGAGGCCCGGTGAAGACACTTCAAGTGTGTACTCGCCTTTAATGGGATCCTCAACATCAAGAATGGCGCTCACCTGCCTGCTAACTTGTGCGCAGTCATCCAGCAGGATGCCCCCAGGAGCATCGATGTAGACGCGCACCACCTGACCCGCTGTGCTTGATCCTGTCAGTTCAATCATGATGACCTCATACCCCATTCCCTCAAGAGCGGGTTCAAGTAAAGTCCTGATCCGGAGTGTATCCGCCGCAAAGACCATGCCTCTTTGTTCCCCAACCTAACTTACCTTTAGTCAAAAACTCCAAAAACAAACCCCGCTGTTGCGGGGCCATCGATCAATCTCCACATTTGGTAGCGGGGGTAGGATTCGAACCTACGACCTTCGGGTTATGAGCCCGACGAGCTGCCAGACTGCTCCACCCCGCAACAGCAACCGGTTATTATATTCGTATCGGTAATCACATTCAAGAAATCATAGCTTTCGTCGACTCACCTAAGCTAAGTCGTGATCCGCGATGGGCTGTCGCTGTATTCGTTTTGGCCCTACCCTGATCTAACTAGAATACGCGCTTGATGCCTTTTTTTAAAGATATGAAAAACATAGACCCAAACGAGATTGCCAAGTTTGAAGCCCTGGCCTCGCGCTGGTGGGACCCTGCCAGCGAGTTCGCGCCGCTACATCAAATCAATCCTTTACGTCTTGACTATATCGCCGGGCGTGCTGCCCTTGATGGGTGCCGGGCACTAGACGTCGGATGTGGGGGAGGACTCCTTAGCGAGGGACTGTGGTCTCGTGGCGCGCGCGTCATCGGCATTGATGCCGGCGCTGCACCCATTGGCGTTGCCCGCCTTCATGCCCGCCAATCCAAGGCTGAGATTGACTATCGAATTACCACGGCAGAAGATCTCGCACAACAAAAAGAAGCGCCCTTTGATCTGATCTGTTGTCTTGAGATGCTGGAGCATGTCCCGGATCCTGCACAAACGGTTAACGCCTGCGCCCAATTGCTCGCCCCAGGGGGAGATATCTTTTTCTCCACTATCAATCGTAATGCCAAAGCTTTTCTTTTGGCTATTGTTGGCGCCGAATATCTGCTCTCTCTTTTGCCCCGGGGAACTCACCATTATGAAAAGTTGATTCGCCCTTCTGAACTAGACCAGTGGGCTCGTGAGGCCTCATTACATTTTGAAGCAATCACCGGAATGCACTACAACCCGGTGTCGCGAAAATACCGGCTTGGGCCCGGAGTGGATATCAACTATATTGTTCACTATTCCAAACCTCTTGCTTCGTGACCGAAGATTCCGTGCCTTCTGGTGATCTGTCTGGCGGCATGGGCTGCGTGCTTTTCGACCTCGATGGCACCCTTGCCGATACCGCACCCGACCTGGTAGATGCCCTAAACGCAGTACTCATTGGGGCGGGGCGGCAACCGGTAACCCTGGAGCACGGCCGATGGTGGGTTGCTGGTGGCAGTGTACGCCTGATCCAGAAGGGCTTTAACTTATCCCTTAAGCAGGCCTCGGCCAGTCCCCTGCGACAACAGCTCCTTGATTATTACGAGGAGCATCTGTGCAAGAAAACCCGGCTTTTCCGGGGTATCGAAAAGTTGCTGAGCGAATTTGATCGGCAAATGCTGCCCTGGGGAATCGTAACCAACAAACCGGCTCGTTTTACCGAGCCCTTGGTTAAAGCGCTTGGTCTGCACGACCGTGCGGTCTCTATCGTCAGCGGTGATACCGTTTCCCGACCCAAGCCTGATCCTTTACCGCTGCTTCATGCTTGTAATGAGTCGGGCGTAGCCGCCAGCCGGACCGTATATGTGGGGGACGACCTGCGCGATATCGTTGCTGGAAAGGCATCAGGCATGGCAACCGCAGCGGTGACCTGGGGCTACGGCCGTCCCTCACAAATCCCGAGCTGGGAAGCCGACTGGGTCATCTGTCAACCTTGGGACATACTCCAGAGACTGCGCCTGAATCAAGGCGCGCCTAACCACTGACCACTGTCGACCACCGTGCCGGGCAGTCGTGACATTATTCACAGACCAGGGTGATCCTGGCAGTTAATACTTGGGCTGTCGTTGTGAGCAGAACCATACGGTACAAGGAAGTACGCCGGAGAATAAGATGAACCTCTATCCCCGGAAGGATCGTCACCACGGCTGATACCCCGGCCCAGCCGGGGTATCTTATTTTCTCATGACGACGGCGAATCCAGCGCTTCTTCAAGCTGTGGAATCGCTTCAAATAAATCTACGACCCAGCCGTAATCCGCTACCTGGAAGATCGGCGCTTCCTCATCCTTGTTGATCGCGACTATGACTTTTGAGTCTTTCATCCCCGCAAGGTGTTGAATAGCGCCCGAAATACCCACAGCGATATAAAGGTCCGGTGCAACCACCTTGCCGGTCTGGCCGACCTGGTAGTCATTAGGTACATACCCGGCATCAACAGCGGCTCGCGATGCGCCAACGGCAGCTCCTAACTTGTCGGCCAAACTTTCCAGCATCCCAAAGTTCTCTGAACTTTGCATCCCTCTGCCGCCGGACACGATGATATCGGCTGTTGTCAGTTCAGGCCGCTCCGAGCGAGTCAATTCTTCGCCGATAAATTTCGACAGCCCGGCCTCCTGGCTTCCCGATACCATCTCGATCGGCGCAGCACTGGATTGCCCCGCCGCGTCGAACGCGGTGGTACGAACCGTAATCAGCTTTACCGCATCCAGGGAACGCACAGTCGCCAAGGCGTTACCTGCGTAAATTGGCCTTACAAACGTATCGGGGCTCTCTATTGCGCTAATGTCAGAGATCTGCTGAACATCCAGTAGAGCCGCAGCCCGCGGAAGCAGATTTTTCCCATATGTCGTAGCAGGCGCCAGCACATGGGAGTAGTCCCGGGCAATACTCTCAACTAATGGTGCCAGGTTTTCCGCCAGGCCATCGGTCAGGGCCGGGTCATCAGCCATCAGGACCCGTGACACTCCATCGACAGTAGCGGCTTCGTCTGCCGCACCCTGGCAGTTCCCACCGGCGACCAGAAGGTCTATCTCGCCACCCAGGACAACAGCTGCACTCACCGTATTCAGAGTTGCGGGGCGCAGGCTCGTGTTGTCGTGTTCTGCAATAACCAGAATGCTCATCAAATCACCTTTGCTTCGTTGCGAAGTTTATCCACCAATTCCGCGGCGCTCGTCACCCGGGTTCCGGCTGCACGGGACGGCGGATCAATTACCTTGATGGTTTCAATACGTGGGCTCACATCGACCCCAAGGGTCTCAGGGGTGAACGTATCCAGAGGTTTCTTTTTTGCCTTCATAATATTAGGTAATGAAGCGTAACGTGGCTCATTAAGGCGAAGGTCGACTGTAACGATCGCCGGCTGGACCAGTTCAATATTCTCCAGGCCGCCATCGACTTCGCGTGTGACACGCACTACCGCATCTTCAACTTGAAGACGGGAGACAAAGGTTCCAATCGACCACCCCAGCAAACCTGACAACATTTGGCCGGTCTGATTGTTATCACCATCGATAGCCTGCTTTCCAAGCAACACCAGGCCGGGGGCCTCCTTGTCGACGATCGCCCTGAGCAATTTGGCCACGGCGAGTGGCTCAGGTGCCGGGTCTGCCTCAATCAGGATCGCGCGGTCGGCTCCCATTGCCAGAGCGGTGCGCAAAGTTTCCTGACTCTGGGTTGGCCCCACAGTAACCACAATAATCTCTTCAACGCGTCCCGACTCACGGAGCCGAATAGCTTCTTCGACTGCGATCTCACAAAAAGGATTCATCGCCATCTTGACGTTGTTCAATTCCACGCCACTTTCGTCCGCCTTGACGCGCACTTTGATGTTGGCATCGATGACACGTTTAATCGGTACAAGTACTTTCATAGTTATTGCTTCTCTTAAATTTCCGGATTCTTCACCCTGCCTGTTCTCAGATCAGGCAGGAGATGAGCACACCCGGCAGGAAACCCTGCCAACAAACAGCCCGCGCGGTATTCTATTTTCGGATGCACTCGGCGTCTAGGGGTTTGCAAGGCGCTGGCACTACCCAGTGCGACAAAGGCCTACGCCCAGAAGGGTCCAATGCCTCGGTGTGGCCCAGGGTGGGCGAATGTGGCGTGAAGGGCTATGTTCTGGTCGTTGCCTAATCAACCCCGTTGCCACGCTGCACTGATAATTAGAACTTCTGTCACAACCAGCCACCCAAATGACCGAAAGGAAACGCAGCCATTCCCGCGGCAGCGCCCGAGTCAAGCGCAGGGCTCAAAGAGAGCAAAACGCCCGCCCGGTTAAACCTTACATTAACCGACGGGTGCCGGTGTTTGAACTTGCCAGCGAAGAGTTGCTGAATCTGATAGAAGGAAACGCAGAGACGGTGCTGGAAACCATCGGTATCGAATTTCGCGATGATGCCGATGCGCTCAGGCGGTTTAAAGATGCAGGGGCGTCGATTGAGGGGGAGCGGGTTCGTTTTCCCAGGGGGATGTGTCGACAACTGATCCAATCGAGCGCGCCCAGAGAATATACGCAGCACGCTCGCAATCCGGAACGCAGCGTTCGTATTGGGGGTGATCACTGCGTGCTGGTTCCAGCATATGGTCCACCTTTTGTACACGATCTGGACCGCGGCCGACGCTACGCTACGCTTGCAGATTTTGAGAACTTTACCCGCCTGACCTACCTCAGCCCCTCACTACACCACTCCGGTGGCACGCTTTGCGAGCCGGTTGATATCCCGGTTAATAAGCGTCACCTGGATATGATCTACAGCCATCTGCGGTTATCGGACAAACCTTTTATGGGCTCTGTAACCGAACCCTCACGGGCCCAGGATACCGTCGACATGGCCAAGATTGTATTTGGTGACGACTTCGTAGATCAGAACTGCGTCATCACCAGCCTGATTAATGCCAACTCGCCCCTGACCTTCGATGCTACGATGCTCGGGGCCGCGCGCGTCTACGCCCAGAATAACCAGGCCACGGTAATCTCGCCGTTTATTCTGGCCGGCGCCATGTCGCCGGTAACAGTGGTTGGAACCTGTACCCAGATACTGGCGGAAGCGATGGCCGGCATCTGCTTTACCCAGCTGGTTCGGCCCGGGGCGCCGGTGATCTTTGGCACTTTTTCCAGCGCGGTTTCGATGCAATCCGGGGCGCCTACCTTTGGTACCCCCGAGCCCTCGATGGTGATTTTTATCTGCGCCGCCCTTGCCCGCCGACTCGGGGTACCGTTCCGCAGCGGCGGGGGGCTGTGTGCGTCGAAAATACCCGATGCGCAGGCCGCCTACGAGTCGGCCACTACCCTCCAAAGCGCTATGCTCGCCGGAGTCCATTTCATGCTGCACACGGCCGGCTGGCTTGAAGGCGGACTGGCGATGGGTTATGAGAAGTTCATACTCGATGCCGACCAGGCCGGCATGATTGAGGTTTTCCTTTCGGGCGTGGACGATTCGCTTAATGGGCAGGCAATGGATGCGCTGGCCGAGGTGGGGCCAGGAAACCATTTTCTTGGCTGCGCTCATACCCAGGCCAATTTTGAGACGGCTTTTTATCGATCGACAACAGCAGATAACAATAGTTATGAGCAATGGCAGGCCGAAGGGAGCCTGGACGCAGCCCAAAGAGCCAATCGAACCTGGAAAAAAATGCTCGCCGATTACGAGCTACCACCTATTGATGAAGGCATAGACGAGGCATTGCGCGAATTTATTACCCAGAAAAAAGCGGCAGTTCCCGATTCAAACTTCTGACAACTGATCGCTTTGAGACGGCCTCTCCCAATGCGATGGTTCAGACGACTTCTCCCGGGTCTGCAAACCGGACAATGACCCTGCGGTTCTGTTTGCCCTTTTTTTCAATCTTCTGGATTATCACCGGCCCTATCTCGCCTGAACGCGCCACATGTGTACCGCCACAGGGCTGAAGATCTACCCCTTCAAACTCGACCAGCCGGATTCTCCCAACCCCCCGAGGGGGGCCAACCGACATTGTTTTTACCAGCCCAGGCTGCTGATCGAGCTCTTCATCTGTGATCCAGCTGAGGCGCATCGGGTGGTCTTGGCTGATCATTGCGTTTAGCTGATCGGTCAGTTTCGATTTATCCAGCGGCTCAGGCAGATCAAAATCTAGACGTCCCCTGCCATCGGCAATAGATCCCCCCGTCACCGGGGCGTCAACCAAGGCGCACAGCATAGCATGCAACTGTGCATGCGCATCATACGGTGGCGCCTTTCCCAGTCTATCCTTGCAGTAATCACCTCGCCCGTTTCAGGGGGTGTTTCACCGTCACCCAGAATATGCAACTGCGCACCCGAATCACCATCCGCGCGTGTATCAATGACTCGGACCTGCCGATCATCTTCACAAACTAATATTCCGGTATCCCCGGGCTGCCCTCCTCCCTGGCAATAAAAAACACTCTGATCGAGCTCTACGCCTGAGCTGCAGACCCTTTGGACCGAGGCAGCACATTCCGTCCGATAGGCATCCTCGCGGAAAAGTTCTAGAGTCATAATCTGTTCGCTACATCCGGACGCGGCTTGAGCCTGGATCATACAGCGGACGCAAACTCGCAGTTGCCGGGACACGCTCTCCGGCCACCTCAATCTCCCAGGCGCTGCCATCAATAAACCCTTGATTGATGGGTTCATCCGCCTCTATGTAGCCCAGACCGACGCAGCCGCCCAGTGAATGT
>JABINT010000070.1 GCA_018698075.1 Acidiferrobacteraceae bacterium | reverse complement strand
TCTGTCTGTTTTTAATAACCGCTTAAGGCAGGTGATCCATAGGGTTTGATTCACCCCAGCCAGAAAGCGTTACCTGCAGTGAAACATAGCCACGAAAATCAGTCAACATCTTACGTTGAACCTGAATTGAGGCCTCTAAACTCCTACATTGTGGGCCTTTCCCAAGATTGCATTGTAAGTTTTATTCAAAACTTAGGCGATATCTGCTTTATCTGACCAGGTATTTACGTTTCTAGACCATTTCATGTCGGTCAAACTGCGGGAAAAATCCGCTAATATTATCGATTGTGCTTTTAGGCATGAACTGCACAACGCCAAAATTCGTTGTAAACCTGGAGAATTTTAGGCAACACAACTTATGAAACACGCCTGTTTATTGATTCGCACCCTTTTCTTTATAGGCACAGTTTTTGCAGTCAGGGCCGCCTGGGCTGGGGGCTGCCTGTGCAATTACACCCCTGCAACGCTTCTTGAGGTCATTGATGGCGATACGCTGGTGATGGAGGTATCGGGAAAACGTGAAACGATACACCTCGCCAAAATCATAGCGCCTCGCCTCGCGCCGGATCCTCAGTCGAACGGAGTATGGTGTGCAGCAGAGGGTGAGAAAGCAACTAAGGCAAAAGACTACGCCAGCACCCTTTTATCAAAAGCCTCCGAGATTACGCTTGACGAACAACAACGTGACGAATCCGGGGAAATCTCGGCCGTGGTATATATCGATAACATTAGCCTCGGGCAGGAACTTCTTTACAAGTACCTGGTGATAGAAAGCGACAGGACGCCAGACTGGTGCGGCTGATGCAAAAGAGCTCGTATCTACTACTGATCTTTACGATACACATTCACAGGGCGTGCAGGTCTGCGAGCCCGCCTTTCGAGACTTTGGCAACAAAACTGACTTTACCGGCCCAATCAGAATGCTGAAAGTTTTTGAAGACTTTCTGCTGGTCAAGGAAACGTTGGAATCTGATGGTGCAGGATCTGTTCTCGTCATAGGCGGCGGTGAGTCTTTACCTTGCGCCATGCTAGGGGGCAAGTTGACGCAACTGGCAATAGACAGACTGGGGCGGGATATTGATTAACGGCTGCGTGCGCGATAGCGCCGCTATTGGCACAATACCTATCGGAGTAAAAGCACTGGCGACACAGCCAGAGGGGCCATCAAAGCTAGGCGGTGGCCAAGCCGATATTCCAGCGCACTTTGCCGGGGTCGTTTTTCATCCGGGGCATTTTCTTTACGCTGATGTCGATGGCGCCCTGCTCAGCGAAACTGATCTTTTAGTCATTACGGACAGTGATGACTGAGTTTGTTGGTATAGACCAGTTCGTCCAGTTGTCGGCGCATTCGCTTGAGCAGTTATCGAAAGGCGTCCTCGGCGCCATCAACTGCAACGATGCTATCGCTACTTTTGTCGCTCGCCACCTGGTACAGGCGAACCTCATGGGTATTGATTCCCACGGGGTTGTCCGCTTGCCCCAATACGTTGAACAAGTTGAAGCCGATTATTTCTCACCAGCGGGAACTCCTGTCGTGACCCGGTGCGATCGAGGTGCAACTGTGATTAATGGCGGCCGTGGCTTTGGCATGCCGGCCATGCAACTCGCTATTGAGACTGGCATCACCCAGGCCAAGACCAATGGCGTTGCCGCTCTTGGCATTACTAACTGCGGGCATACCGGTCGACTCGGCGCATTTTGTGAAACGGGAGCCAGGAACCATTGCCTGACTATTATTCTTGGCGGCGGTGCGCGACGAAACTGGCGTCAGGTCGCGCCATTCGGTGGTTCAAAGGGGATGCTGCCCACCAATCCTTATAGTTTCGGCATCCCCGGCGGTGAGCGCGGGCCCGTCATTCTCGACTTTGCCACCTCGGTGGGGGCGGCAGGCTGGATCTATGCTGCGAAAAGCGCAGGCGCCAGTTTACCCAAGGATATGATTATTGACCGCAACGGCCACCCGAGTCAGGACCCACAAGACTACATTGATGGCGGGGCATTATTGCCCGCCGGTGGAGCTAAGGGATACGGCCTTGCACTACTTGCCGAAATAGTCGGCGAAGCGATGCTGGGGCGAGTTACCACCGACATGAACTGGATCATGATTGTGATTGATCTTGAACGTTTCCAGGGAGTCAATCAGTTCAGCGCTAGCGCGGAGGCCATTCTGGCTGAGATGCGCGAGTGCCCGCCAGCCGACGGCTTTAGTGCAGTAGAGATCCCAGGCGAACGTGAAAAAGCCACCGCCGAGCAGCGGCAACGCGACGGAATCCCGATACCGCAGCAATCCTGGGAACAAATCACGGCTGTCGCTGCGCGACTGGGTGTCCCGGTAACGACGTAGATGATGACGCTCTAATCGTGTTAACCACTTCGCATAACGCCAACTGAGCGCGAAGTGGGATTCTTCCCAGAGGCAAAAGTAACGTATACGGTGAACAACGCACTGCTAGAATCACGACACATTCCATTGATCCGACGCAGACTTTGCAGGCCTCGCACCTTCGAACATGGCCCGACGAAAAACCAGCAAACGAAAGGCGTCCCTTGAGAAACGAAAGGCGTCCCTCGAGATAGAACAAACACCCGGCAGACCGGTGCTCAACCGGCTCACCCCGGTATCTATTCTTTCGCAGGATGAGGTCGAGTCGCTACACCAGGCCTCGCTGAATGTGCTCGCTGAACATGGAATCCAGTTCTCTTTATCTGAAGCCCGTGCGATCCTGAAAACCGCCGGGGCCGATGTTCGAGATTCTGACGCTATGGTGCGTTTTGACCCGGATATGCTGATGGACTATCTGGCCAAGGCGCCAGCCGCATTCACCCTGCACGCACGTAACCCGGCCCATGACCTGCGATTGGGTGACGGTCATGTCAATTTCTCATCCGTAAGCAGTGCACCACACTGCACAGATACCCTTAAGGGCCGGCGTGCGGGTAACCGTGAGGATTTCGAAAACTTTTTGCGCCTGACTCAAGCTGTCAATGTGGCCCATGGTTCGGCCGGTTATCCGGTGGAGCCTATCGATATACCGGTGCCGGTACGCCACCTGCAGGCGACCCGTGCGATTCTTGCTCTGACGGATAAGACCTTCCGGCTATATAACCACAGTCGCCAGCGCACACTCGATGTATTAGAGATGACGCGTATTGCACACAATCTGAGCGAGGAAGCATTTGTTGAAAAGCCCTGTGTTTTCGCCTCAATAAACCCCAACTCGCCTCGCGAATATGATGAGTCCATGCTCTGGGGTATGATCGAATGCGCCCGGGCTGGACAAGTGCTGATGATCTCGCCTTTTATACTGGCCGGCGCCATGGCGCCTGTTTCGGTTGCCGGCGCACTTGTACAACAAAACGCAGAGGCGCTGGCTGGAATCGCCTTTTGCCAGATGGTTCGAGCAGGAACACCAGTGACTTATGGCGGCTTTGTATCAAACGCCGACATGAAAAGCGGGGCCCCGGCTTTTGGCACACCCGAGCATGTCAAAACCACGCTCGTGATCGGACAGATGGCGAGGCGCTACAACTTGCCTTATCGCTCGGCAAACGCCAATGCCTCTAACGCCGTGGATGCCCAGGCGGCCTACGAGTCACAAATGTGCCTGTGGGCCTGCCTGATGAGCGGCGCAACCTACGTTTATCATGGTCTTGGCTGGCTTGAAGGCGGATTGAGCGCCTCTTTTGAGAAATTCATTGTCGATGCTGAGATGATTCAGGGATTAACCGAGGTGCTGAAACCCATTGACCTGTCTGCGAAAGAACTGGCGGTAGACGTGATTGGCCAGATTCCTCCAGGGGGCCACTTCTTTGGCAGCCAGCATACTATTGAAAGGTACGAGCACGCCTTTTATCACCCCATGCTGTCGGACTGGCGCAACTTTGAAACCTGGAATGAATCCGGAGCGCTGGACGCAACCCAGCGCGCGGCTGGCATCGTAAAGACCTTGCTGCATCAATATCAGCCGCCGGCAATGGATCAGGATATCGCGCTGGCACTGGACGACTTTGTTGCCCGGCGAGAATCGCAAGGCGGAGCGCCGGTTCAATAAGATGTTCTGGTTAACCCCACTGTGTTAAACAGGCCTATGTGCCACAACTGTAATCGAGTTCTGATATGAAAATAGTCATCGTCGGTGCGGGCGCCATGGGCTCGGTCTATGCAGCATTACTGGCTGACTCAGGTAACGAGGTCTGGGCGATTGATCTTTGGCAAGAGCACCTAGATGCCATCAATGATCACGGGCTACAAGTGTCTGGCGCCAGTGGCGAGCGCACGGTGCGCAATATTCAGGTCTCTACCCGTGCCGCAGACGCCGGGCCTTGTGATCTGGTGGTGATAGCCACCAAGGCTTCAGCTGTGGGAGCCGCCGCGCGCAGCCTGACGAGCAATCTTACTGACGAAACCCTGGTACTGACCATCCAGAACGGGCTTGGCGCAGGGGAGCGCATCAGCAAAAACCTCGATAGCGCCAATATTCTGCTGGGTGTCGCGGGCGGCTTTGGCGCCTCTGTACCTGAACCTGGACATGTACATCACAACGGTATGGAACTCATCCGGCTCGGTGAGATGCATGGCGGTATGAGCGAGCGACTGGAGCGCGTCGCCAAGGTCTGGCAGGACGCAGGCTTCAATGTAAAGACCTTTGCAGATATCAATCAGCTCATCTGGGAAAAATTTATCTGCAATGTTGCGCTGAGCGGCGCCGCTGCCGCTTTTGACCGTACCCTGGGCGAGGTTATGGAAGACCCGGTGACCTGGGAGATCGCCAAGAAACTGGGCCTTGAGGCTTACCGCGTTGGCAAAGCCAAAGGGATTCACTTTTCATTCGATGACCCGGCGCAGTACATCAGTGACTTTGGCAGCAAAATGCCCAAAGCCAAGCCATCGATGCTGCTGGACCTGATGGCCAAGCGCAGAACCGAGATTGATGCCATTAATGGCATGGTCCCAGTAGTGGCGAAAGAACAGGGCCTGGATGCCCCTTATAACGAAGCCATCGCCGCAGTCATTAAAACAAAAGAATCCGCATTCACGAATTGATCCGCTAATCGCTAATAATGTCTGATCCGGGACTGCAACACCGGCAGCGTCTAATCCTGTACAGGTTTATGGTTTTTCAGATTCGCCAAGCGCCTCTTTTATAGATGTCTGAAACTGATAAACACCCTGCTCATGTTTGGGACTGAGCGGTCCGGGCTGGTACCCGCCCGACAAATAGTTCTGGTGCACTTGTGCGCAGATATCAAAATCCTGTTCGATTACCGCAATATTGCTTTTTATGACAGCATCACGTGCGGCTCGGGCGGCTTCTGAAGCATCCGCAAAATAAAAGTCATAAATCAGCTCGGTGCGCGCGACCCCAATCGGATTGATGCGGGACGTATTCATGCCGCCATCAAAAAACGATAAGGTCCAATTTGGCCACATCCACAGCCATCGGCCCTGATAAAAAAGATCGTCCCGGACAGGTGCCGTCATGCGGACCAGATTAGCCCCTGTCGTTGTTTCAAATTTTTCGAAGTCAATCGCCTTAAAAAAATCGGGATGGATACCCGGAATATGGTATCCCTCAACAAAATTGTCGGTGTAGATCTTCCAGTTGGCATCGAACACCATTCTTTTTTGCCCGGCCCATTGATAATCCTCAATCGGATCATTTTTGATTTCTTCAGCCAACCCGCCAAGTTGATTCTCAAGGGTGATTTTCCCAGCAACACAAGCAAAAACCAGATTTCGCCAGATACCAACTGTGATGCGATGCAAAGGCCATTCGTCGAGATTGAGTCTTTCCGTCTCGTCGAACCAGGGCGCTCTTTCGAGCGAGCCATCCAGCCGGTAAACCCAGTTATGGTAGGGACAGCGGATAGATCTGCAGTGACCGCTACCCTCCTCCAGCAGTTTGGCGCCACGATGCCGGCATAGGTTTCTAAAACCGCGTAACTCTCCGGCCTGATCCCGCACCACAAACACCTTGGTCCCGGCTATATCAGCAGCAACATAATCACCGCTGTGTTGGAGATGCGCAGCTGATCCGATCAGCTGCCAGCTTGTGCTAAAGACGTCCGATTGCTCTTTAAGAAAAATCGCCGGATCAGTGTAATACTCTGCTGGGAGATTTTTCACCAGGATCCGATTCCCATGAAGTTTGCTCAGGTTCCGCAGAAGGTCGCCTGGACAATCTCTTCGGGTTGCGGCGGCTTCTGAAATTCGACATTGATCTGCTGTTCATCGAAGGGCTTTTGCAGAACTTCATGAAGACGTTCAAAAGGACCAAAACTACCGTTATCCTCTGCGGCACGTATGACCTCTTCGACCCGATGATTACGGGGAATATAGGCGGGATTTATCGCTTGCATCTGCGTGCACCGCTCAAGATCTCCTCGGGGTTCATCGCGAAGTCGCGCCCGCCATTGCACCGCCCACCGATCGAAAGCGGCAGGTTCTTTGAATAGCTGTCGTACTGAGTCGTCCGATGAATCATCGTCACCCGCAAGCCACGACAGACGTCGAAATACCAGCGTGAAATCGGCCTGGTTATCTGCCATGGTGGCGAGCAGTTCTTCCATCAGAGTTGAATCTGATTGTTTGCTCATTTCAAGCCCGAGTTTTTCTCTAGCGCCCTCGTTATAAGCCGTCTCAAACCTGGCCGGAAATGCATTAACCCGGTCTTGTGCCAGCTCCAGTGATTGAGCACTGTCGGTATCGATGAGAGGGATCAACGTCTGGGCAAAACCGGCAAGATTCCAGTGCGCGATCGGTGCTTGATTGGCATAAGCATAGCGCCCGCCGTGATCAATTGAGCTATAAACCGTGCTCGGGTGATAGGTATCCATAAAAGCGCACGGGCCGTAGTCGATGGTTTCACCAGAAATAGACGTGTTATCAGTATTCATCACCCCGTGAATGAAACCAATCAGCTTCCATCTAGCCACTAGAGACGCCTGGGCATTGATGACAGCGTCGAGTAGCGCAAGGTAAGGCCGCTGGTCTTCGCGTGCATTGGGGTAATGACGATCAATGACGTGATCCGCCAGCAACCTCAAGGCTTCGATATCCTGGCGAGCCGCAAAATACTGAAAGGTCCCCACCCGGATATGACTCCGGGCAACCCGGACCAATACCGCCCCGGGCAGAAAACGCTCACGTTGAACCTGCTCGCCGGTGGTAACTGCGGCCAAGGCTCGCGTCGTGGGCACCCCCAGCGCATGCATTGCTTCGCTGACAATATATTCGCGCAGTACTGGGCCCAGGACAGCGCGACCATCACCATTGCGCGAAAACGGTGTGCGCCCGCACCCCTTCAGTTGAATATCACGTCGGATTCCGTCCTGATCTATCACCTCGCCTAGCAGGATTGCCCGTCCATCGCCCAGTTGCGGCGACCAGCCGCCAAACTGAAAGCCGGCATAGGCCATCGCCAGAGGTTCAGCATCGCTCGGGATGCGGTTTCCCGCCAGTATCTGCACACCCTCGGTTGATGCCAGTACCGCCGCGTCCAGCCCCAGGTGATTGGCCAGGCTTTCATTAATTTTGACAAGCCGGGGGGTTGATACCGGCGTGGGCGACAGCCGGGCAAAAAAATGCTCCGGCAACCGCGCGTAAGAATTATCAAAACCGAATATCGGAGCGTTCACTAGAATCCCTCAAACGAGGCCTTACTGCCTTACAGCTAACCACAGCAACTACCGAGCTGGGGTCTGATCTTTTCAGTTGACCAGGCCCCGCGCAACCCCAAGGTTATTGTGGACATGACTCCTTGGCGCTGCACGATGCGCTGACGGTATAGTTTGCACGGCGTTTGAAGCTGGTGCACCCCAATAAATTCGACCCAACCATTCTCCACCTATCTATGAAAATCTCGGGCCTGAAGACATTTCTGATTCCGACCACCGTTTCTGACAGCGAATGGGCTTTGGGTAAGGCTTTTTTGCTGATCAAGGTAGAAACGGATAGCGGCCTGTCGGGCTGGGGTGAAGCCTATGTTCCCCATGATTGTGAGCACGCCATCGATGCATTGATCAGAGCAATGGCGCGATATCTTGAGGGAACTGATCCTTTAAAGATCGAGAAGTTTCGTCACAACGCGCTTAATGCATTTGCCAATTTGCAGACCGGCTTTCACCTTTCATGCGCGATTGCGGGTATCGAGATGGCTTTGTGGGACATCACCGGTATCGCCATGGAGCAACCGGTGTATCGACTGCTCGGCTCACCCTGTAGAACACAGGTGCCGGTGTACGCCAACTGCCACAGCAATAAAGGGAAATCTATCGATGACATCGTTGAATATGCGAAAGCCCGATATGCTGAGGGCTTTCGAAGCGTCAAGATCTACCCGTTCTTAGATCAAACAGCAGTAGAGCGGGGCCTGACTGATCTTCAGCATCTACGCGAATCGCTTGAGTCGGACTGCACTATCCTCGTCGATGCCTGGCGCGCGTTGGATTACGCCACTGCCATGCTGGCGTGCGCAGGGCTGGAACAGCTCGGGGTCAAATGGCTCGAGGACCCTGTTCCGCTCGATGATCTTCAAGCCCTGTCACGAATCACGAGCGAAACGTCCCTGAGCATCGTTACCGGTGAAACACTCAGCACCGAAACAGAGTTCGAATTACTGTTGCAAAAAAACGCTGCCAACATATTAAATCCGGACATTGCGTGTTGCGGGTTGTCGCAAATTCGATCGATCGCTGCCATTGCGCGCGCGCAGTCCTGCCAGATGGCGATTCATAACTTCAACACTATGGGGCTGGGCCTTGCGGCCAGCCTGCATATAGCCGCAATCATTCCGAACCTGGCCGGTGTGGAATACTTTCCCCGGTTTCAAGCCGCATCGGATCAATTTTGCGTATTGCACTGGCAGCACGGTGAAGATCATGCTTTTAAGCTTTGTGATAAACCCGGGCTAGGCGTCACAGTGGACGAGTCAGCTCTGAATCGTTTTGAGCATCAGCCCGGCCCAGCGCGGCCGTGGCCGGACTGACTTATGTGGCTGACATTCGTGAAGCGGTAATCTGGAAAAAAGAAATCAGATCAGGCGCGGAAAAGTTTCGCACTCCAGTGCACCTGCGTGCACCAAATCATCACCCCGCTCATCAGGATTGCACTCAAAGGGCTTGTCATCAAAGCGTGCGTCATCTCCGAACCAGTGGGTACATATGACCCTACGCCGGTTGCGCCGCTGCAGATTACCTGGAGCACTGTGGTGGGTGCGAAAATTCAAAATGGCGCAATCCCCAGCCTTCATCGGTGCACAGGCAATCTCGTAACCCTGTGAATCATGGCCCCATTGAGGCGGATCAGGATCTTCGTGGCCTCGCATGCCTTTTTCTGTAAAGAAATCTATCGCCTTGTAGTTCTGATCCAGTTTGTGTGAGCCTAAAACAAAGCGAAGAGCGGTTTCCTCGGGTACATCATCCAGCGCGGTCCAGACATTGCATATCTGTGTGCCGGAAACCGGCCAGTAGGCCTCGTCGTAATGCCATGGCGTCTGGGTGCTGGTGCCAGGTTCTTTGACGATGGCCATATCAAAATAAAGGAGTAAGCCCCGGCTGCGCATCACCCGCTGCGCCAATCGTGCGGCTGGAGACCTGAAAGTGAATTTCTCAAAGGACGGCAGCCGTCTCCATAAAAAAGTATCGAAAAAAAATGTTCCGGATTCGCCATCATTTTTATGATCTTCGCGGGTGGAGCTATCGGAAGCGGTTCTGATGGCAGCAGCCACAGCCCTGCGACCCTGCTGAACCCATTCATGGCTGAATGCGCCCTCAAGGCAGACCACGCCGTCGCGCTCGTAAGCGGCGACCGCACCGCGGGTGGGCAGGCCATCACTACTTAAGGGAAATTTTTTTAAGGTCTGCATAAACGGTTAGGTTAATTGGGCATCGTTATTGGTTAACCCATTGGGGCCGTTAAGAAATCAGGTGCTACGATATATCCCAAGAGAAACCACTGTCAATTGATCTTTGGTAATTCTGTATAACTGGATGCACTAAACTGCAGCCCCTTTTGGAATTTCGATAACTGCTATGGCCATTAAAGCCCTTTCCGACACCGACAAAATGATGCTCGACTCCCTTTACTGGTGGGATATCCCAACCCTGTTCCGGGCTCCACTGGACCGTGACCCAGCAAATGCGGACATTGCGCTGGTAGGTGTACCGCACTCTACCGGTAACGGTACTACCGAGCGTGATCAACATCTGGGTCCACGGGCCTTACGCCACGTGTCGGCCATGGCAAAAAGGGTACACATGGATTTTGGAGTCGATCCGTGGACCGCCCACCGGATCCATGATCTGGGTGATGTGCCACTGCCCGAGGCGAACGACAACGAGGCATGTATAGAACGGATCACCGATTTCTACCGGGCGATCGATACGGCAGGTGCTCGCCCGGTATCGGTCGGCGGGGATCATTCGGTCACCGGCGGCATCATTCAGGCGATTTCGGGGCCGGATGCAAAACTCACCGGCGGCGAGAAAGCGGTCTTTTTGCATTTTGATGCTCACACCGATGCTTATGAGCAGGTGCCGCATTTTCTGGGTGCCGTCAAATCAGCCGCCCACTGGGCAAGCTATCTGGTTCGTGACGGCCTGATCGACGCAAGTCACAGTGTCCAGATTGGCATGCGCGGCAATCCGCGCACCCTGAGTTGGCTCAACCCCAGCAAGGAACTGGGCTATGAGCTCATTACTATGGATCGCTACCGCCGCATCGGGCCCGAAGAGACCATGCAGATTATCAATGACCGGGTCGGCGACGCACCGCTCTACATTACCTTTGATCTGGATTGTATGGATCCAACGGTAGCGCCCGGCGTGGCGAACATCGAGGCTGGAGTCCAGGGCTTTCAGGTGGACGAGGTCATGCGGTTACTGCGCTGTGTACGCGGCAAGAATATTATCGGCGGCGACGTGGTCTGCATGATGCCCACCAAGGATTCGCCCAATCAGATTACCGCGCATACCGCGGCGGCAGTCATGTTCGAGATCATCAGTCTCATCTCCGATAGCCTCACCTTACATAATCGCTTGTGATTTGATATTCGTTCTGGGAAATGGCGGCGTACACTATTGGTGTTAATCGCTTTGTCGGAATTCCATTAGCCGATGAGACGCAAGCACTAAGCGGGGTCAGACCATGTCTGAAGACTCTTCTGTGAAGAAACGATACGCTTGGCCCGAAAATACCTGGAACTGGCCGATCCCGGTTACCCATAAACACGCCGTTCGTTGCGGCGAGATGATCTGGGTTGGTGGGCAAGTTGATCTGACCCCCGACGGCATAGTCAGGAATCCGGGAGAACTGGATACCCAGGCTCAATATGCAATTCATCACTTTGATCAGGCATTGCACGATCTTGACTGTGACCTGGAGGATCTGGTCTGGCTGTTATGTTTTTATGTTAACGATGGCTCGGTTATCGAATCTGATTTTCTAAAAATGCTTGGCTCTTGCCTGCCATGTGGTGCTCACCCCGCCGTCAACGCGGTGCCTGTTCCAGCCCTCGCTTACCCCGGATTGGCTGTCGAGATAGAAGGATACGCAATGCGGCGCGAAGATGGTCGGCGTATTAAAAAATCAATCGCAGTCGATAACACGCTTCGGCCGTTACCCACTCCCTTCAGCCAGGCAGTGAGATCTGGCAACATGATATTCGTTTCTGCACAATACCCGTATAGCCCAGATGGTAACGTTACCCACCCAAATGACAGTGTTGCTCAGACAAAACGGGTGATGACCCAGGTGCGCGGACTACTCAGTCAGTTCGGCGCGGAGTGCAGCGATGTCGTAAAGTTAAATCGCTGGTATGCAGGCAATGTTGGAATAGATGATTTTGAGCCTGCTGCTCTTGCCTGCGCATCATTTTTTCGAGAACCCGGCCCCGCAGCAACTGGCATCCCTTTACCCAGGCATGCAGACAAAGATATTGCGATAAAGATCAGTGTCGTTGCCATGCTGGGAGAAGATGGTGAACATTTATCCAAAACTCACTCTTGGCCAGAGTCACTCTGGGATTGGCATGTTCACCTGCCATACAAGCATGGTGTGAAGTGCGCAGGAATGATATTTCTGGGAGGACAAGTTTCCCTTAACAAACAGGGAGAAGCGATATATCCAGATGATCTGACCGCCCAGACTCATCAGGCAATGGCTCATATCGGAACAATCCTTCGCGATCTAGACGCCAGCTATGACGACGTTTGTAAAGTCCTTGCAATATACCAGGCCAGCGACGACGCAGATGCACTACACCAGAACCTCTCTATCCGCTCGTCTTATTTCAACGACCCAGGGCCCGCGACCAGCGGAGTGCCGTTACCGGCGCTGGCATATCAATCAATGGTTATTGAGATTGACGTCTTTGCCATGGTTGATCAAAAAGAGTAATCGCGGTTCTGGGCTATTGATCATTGCTTTTGTGCAGTAACTTGTAAAACAGATGACAAAATCCCCGTCATCGCACCACGCACCTGTTTAACCGCTTACCAGTACAAAGCTGGGTCACACCGGAGTTATCCGTCGGCAGTACGACGTCCCCAGAAAAGCTTGCGCACCTCTTCACTATTCACCAGGTCTGGCCTTTCTGCATAGCAAAGAACTGGAACCAGTCTGGGTACTATTCCGCTCATCTTGGTAACGCGATGAATGGTTTGGCGTCCGGCAAATATCAACAGAGTGCCTGGTGTGAACGGTAACTGCATTACACCTTCCCGGTTGCCCTCCAACACCCCCTGAACGATTTCCTTCTCGTTATCCAATCCCCGGATCTGCGGCATATACTCAAACAATCCTCCTTCGTCAGGCTGCTGAAGCATCAAAGTGATAGTGA